>CAMDEB010000047.1 GCA_945893085.1 Rhodoplanes serenus
CGGCCGCGGTAGCGCCATTGAGCGTGGCCCGCCCCAAGGCGCTGATTGCATGGTCGAGCGGCAAGGACAGCGCCTGGGCGCTGCATGAGGTGCGCCGCGCCGCCGAGCTCGACGTGGTGGGCGCAATCACCACGGTGACGGATTCGTTCAAGCGCGTCAGCATTCATGGCCTGCGCGAGCAGCTGCTGATGGCGCAGCTCGACGCAGCGGAGCTTCCGGCCACCGTGGTGCGCATTCCCTATCCGTGCCCGAATGAAGTTTACGAACGCGAGATGGCGGCCGCGATGACGAAGGCCAAGGCGGACGGCATCACGCACGTCGTGTTTGGCGATTTGTTTCTCGCAGACGTGCGCGCCTATCGCGAACGCAATCTCGCCCGGGTCGGGATGACGCCGGTGTTTCCGCTCTGGCATCGGCCGACCGCGGCGCTGGCGCGCGAGATGATTGCGGCGGGCGTCGACGCGAGGCTGGTTTGCGTCGATCTGAAGAAACTGCCGAAGTCGTTTGCGGGCCGCCGTTTCGATGAGGCGTTGCTCGCGGATTTTCCACCCGCCGTCGATCCCTGTGGCGAGAACGGCGAGTTTCATTCGTTCGTGGCGGCTGGGCCGATGCTCAAGCGGGCCGTGCCGGTTGCGATCGGCGAGACCGTCGAGCGCGACGGCTTTGCTTATGCAGATTTGTTGCCCGGCTAGTGCCGTTGCCAGCGGCGCTGTCGAAAGCTAGACAGTTGGCATTGCAAAATTAGTGAAAGGCCTTGCCATGACATTCGTCCGCGCCATTGGATTGATCGCAGCGTTTGCTATTTCGTTCGCCTGCATTGCCATTCAGAACGCGTCGGCGCAGGACGCCGGTGGTGCCTGGAAGGGCTACTACTATTACAATGACGGTCGCATCAAGGTGGAATTCACGCTCGATCTCGGCATGCGCAATGGCCGGTGTGTCGGACAGACCAAGGGGCCGAATACGTTCGGCAATCGCTCCGCGACGCACCTCTACGGCAACATCGCCTGCCAGTCGTTGAACGTTGGTCCCGGCGGTGTGTTTGCGTTCCACAAGCTATACGACGGCACCGGCGGCGTTTCGCACGGCGTGGACTATTCCGGCGTCATGTCGGCCGACGGCAACACGGTGACCGGCCAATGGCGCATTGGCGCGGATACCGGCCAATTTTCCATGACGCGCGTCGTGACACAGTGAGGTTTAAGTAATTTCCTTCGCGCTCACCTTGTCCTCGAACACCGTGATCTCCGGCGCCTTGCCGGCAAAGCCGAGCTCGTTCCAGCGCGCCGCCACCTGGTCGTAGGTCTTCTTGTCGAGCTTGGTGCGCGGCGAGAAGTTCTTGATGTGCCGGAAATCCATGCAGGCGTTGATCAGCGCTTTGGAGCCCCACGGCCGGATCTCGGGCGGGTTCTGGCTGGGATCGAGGAACGTGCTCCAGGTCTCGCGCAGGATATCGATCGAGTGCGCCGGGCGTGAGCGCGTCGCCATCGCCCACAGCACCTGGCCGATGTTGGTCGGATCGATGTCTTCGTCCACCACGATCACGTATTTGCCGAAGTAAGCGCCGGCGGTGCATTGCGCGGCCAGCGCCATCACCTGTGGCGCATGACCGGCGTACATCTGCTTGATCGAGACGACCGTCATGCCCCAACCGGCGGCCTCCGGGATCGACCAGACGCCCTGGATGCCCGGCACGCCGAGCTTGGTGAGATCGGCCCAGATACCGGCGGAGCGCACCGCGGCCCAGAACAGGCCGCACTCGTTCGAAGGGCCGTCGGCCATCAGCGCGCAGGTCAGCGTCGGGTTGTTGCGGAAGCGCAGCCGCTCGACGCGCATGAATGGCGTGGCGCCGCTCGGCCGCCCGTAATACCCAGTGAACTCGCCGAACGGGCCTTCGGCGAAGGTGTCGTCCGGATACAGATGGCCTTCGAGAATGATCTCGGCGTGCGCGGGCAGCGGCAGGCCGGTGAGGTCGGAGGTGAACAGCTCGATCGGCGAGCCTTTGATGCCGGAGTAGTACTCGTACTCGCTCTCGGTCTTCGGCAGGCTGGTGGCGCCGACGAGAAAGAGCAGCGGGTCGATGCCGTAAGCCGCGGCGATCGGCGCGGGCTTGCCCATCTTCCACCATTTGTCGCGGTCGGCGCCGGCGTCCTTGCCGGGCGACGTGTAGACGCCGATCTCGCGCGGACCCTTGATCATCATCCGGTAGGTGCCAACGTTCACCCGCTTGGTTTCCGGGTCCATGGTGATGACGGCGTCGTTGGTGCCGAGATACATGCCGCCGTCCAGCGGCCACATGCGCTGCGCCGGGAATTGGCGGATGTCGATCGCCTCGCCTTCGAGGATGTTCTGGCTCGACACCGCCTGCGAGGCTGGCACCTCGATCGGCTTCATCTTGCGGCCGAACTTCTGCTGGAGGATCTGCACCGCCTTGAGCGGGTGATCGACCGGCTCCTCACCGATCATCAGGCAGAACCGCGACAGGTTGCAGCCGATCATGTTGTAGAGGGCCTTGTGGCCGGGATGGCCCTTGATGTTCTCGAACAGCAGCGCCGGGCTTTTGGTCAGGCCGACCAGATAAGTGATGTGCGCGGCCTCGAGATCGGGGCTGACCTCGGCGGTGATGCGCTTGAGCTCGCCCATCGCCTCGGCCTTCTCCAGCCAGACGTCGAGCTCGCTGGCGTTGCGGCGATCCCTGTGCTGGTTGCTCGGCTGCTCGACGGTCGCGGCTTTGCTGCCTGCCGGAACGCTCATCTCCATGACGCCACTCCCTGAACGCTTGTTGGGGCGATCTTAGCCCAAGCGCAGGCGCAGGGTCACGCGGCCGGAGGCGTCTTGTCCGCAATGCGATTGAGCGCCCGTAGCGCGAGCAACGAGAGCGTCATGAACAAGATCAGCAAGCCGATCAGCATCGGCGGGAAGGCATAGCCTGAGAGTTCCGGATCGCCGGAACCGATCATCCATAACGCGCTGAGCAGGAAGACCAGCGCCACGGCGGCGAAGCCGCCGATCAGCCGCGTGGTCGGATTGGCCAGGCGCTCCATCATGCGCGCAACACGCCGCCGGTGCGCTTGCTGACCTCGGCCACGATTTTGCTCGCCAGCGTATCGATCTCCTGATCGGTCATGGTCTTCTCGCGCGGCTGGATCGTCACCGCGATGGCGACTGACTTCTTGCCGGCCTCGATGCCCTGACCCTCATAAACGTCGAACACGCTCACACCCGCGATCAGCTTGCGGTCCACGGCCTGCGCGGTGCGCATGATGTCGCCGGCCTTCACGGCGCGGTCGACCACGAAGGCGAAGTCGCGCGTCACCGGCTGGAACGCGGACAGCTCCAACGGCGGCTTGGCCCGCGTCGGCTTGGCTTTGCCTTCCGGGATGCGTTCGAGGATCACCTCGAAGGCGGTCAGCGGACCTTCGGCGTCGAGCCCTTCGAGGGCACGCGGATGCAGCTCGCCGAAATAGCCGAGCACGTTTTGCGGCCCGATCTGGATCGTGCCGGAGCGGCCGGGATGGAGCCATGCCGGTCCGCCGGGCACCACCTGCAACGCTTGCGCCGGCGCGCCAGCGGCGGCCAGCACGGTGAGGGCATCGCCCTTCACGTCGTAGGCGTCCACGTCGGTGATCTTGCGCGACCAGTGCCGGCCGACGCCCCATGCCTTGGCCAGGCCGCGGCGAACGCCACTGGCGGCAATGAGCTGATCTTCTGGCTTGTCGCCGCGGAAGATTTGTCCGACCTCGAACAGCACGGTGTCGGGGAAGCCGCGGTCGGCATTCTTCTGTGCCGCCGCGACGAGGCCCGGAATGAGGCTCGGCCGCATGTCGGACAATTCGGCCGCAATCGGATTGGCCAGCGCCAGCTCCGGCTTGCCGCCGCCGAACAATTCGGCGTGCGGCTTGGAGATGAACGACCAGGTGACAGCCTCGACCATGCCGCGCGACGCCAGCGCGCGCTTGGACTTGCGGGTGCGCACCTGTGCCGTAGTGAGCACCGGCTTGCGCGGCGCGTCGCCGCGGTCGAACGGCGTGGACGGAATGCGATCGACGCCGACGATGCGCACGATTTCTTCGACAATGTCGGCTTTGCCTTCGATGTCGGGCCGCCACGACGGCGACGCGACCTTCACGCGCTTGTCCTGGCCGGCGACGAAGAAGCCGAGCTTGACGAGCACACGGCGCATTTCGGTGAGCGGGAGATCGAGGCCGGCGAGACGCTTCAACTCACTGGTCGGGAAGTCGATGATCTTTTCCGGCGCTTCGGCCTTGCCGGCGACGGTGACCTCCGACGGCGTGCCGCCGCAAAGGTCGAGCACCATCTGGGTCGCGAGCTCGAGCCCCGGCAGCATAAAATTCGGGTCGACCCCGCGCTCGAAGCGGTAGCGCGCGTCCGAGTTGATGCCGAGCTTGCGGCCGGTTTGCGCGATGTTGAGTGGATCCCACAGCGCCGATTCGATCAGAACGTCGGTGGTGCCGGCATCGCAGCCTGAGGCTTCGCCGCCCATGATGCCGGAGAGCGATTCCACACCATTGTCGTCGGCGATCACGCACATGGCGGCATCGAGCGTGTAGGTCTTGCCGTCGAGCGCCAGCACCTGCTCGCCATTTTGTGCGCGGCGTACGACGAGATTGCCCTTCACCTTCTTGGCGTCGAACACGTGCAGCGGCCGGCCGCGGTCGTAGGTGATGAGGTTGGTGATATCGACCAGCGCGTTGATCGGGCGCAGCCCGATCGCTTTGAGCCGCTTTTGCAGCCACTCGGGCGCCGGGCCGTTCTTGACGCCCTTCACCAGCCGCAGCCCGAACGCCGGACAGAGCGAGGGCGTTTGGCCGAAGTCGAACTTGACCGAAACCGGGCAGGGGAACTGGCCCTTTACGGCTTTCGGCGTGTTCTCTTTGTAGGCGCCGACATCCGCCGCCGCGAGGTCGCGCGCGATGCCGTTGACGCCGGTGCAATCCGGGCGGTTGGGCGTCAGATTGATCTCGATCACCGGATCGTCGAGCCCGGCATATTGCGCATAGGGCTTGCCGACCGGCGCGTCGGCCGGCAGGTCGATGATGCCGTCGTGATCGTCGGAAATTTGCAGCTCGAACTCGGACACCAGCATGCCGCGGCTCTCGACGCCGCGAATGGTGCCGACCTGCAGCGTGATGCCCTTGCCGGGAATGAATGCGCCCGGCGGCACGAACACGCCGGTCATGCCAGTGCGGGCGTTCGGCGCGCCGCAGACGACCTGCACGGGCTGGCCGTCGCCGGTATCGACCATGCAGACGCGCAGCCGGTCGGCGTTGGGATGCTGCTTGGCCTCGACCACCTTGGCGATCACGTAGGGCGCCAGCGCTTTGCCCTTGTCTTCGACCTTCTCGACCTCAAGCCCGATCATCGTCAGCTTGTCGGTGATCGCCGCGAGCGTCGCGTCGGTGTCGAGATGTTCCTTGAGCCAGGAGAGGGTGAATTTCATAGCGTACCCCTCGCGCTGACCTGTTCCCTCCCCCGCAAGCGGGGGAGGGAACAGGTCCGGAGCGAGCCGCAGCGTCCGTGTGCTTTCGATGCGAGGTAACAAGTCACGTGCTCAATCCTCCCGCGAGCGTCGGGAAGTCGAGCGGCCGGAAGCCGTAGTGCGAAAGCCAGCGCACGTCGGCCTCGAAGAAGGCGCGCAAATCCGGCATGCCGTATTTCAGCATGGCGATGCGGTCGATGCCCAAGCCCCAGGCGAAACCTTGGTATTCATCGGGATCGAGCCCGCAATTACGCAGCACGTTCGGATGCACCATGCCGCAGCCGAGAATTTCCAGCCAATCCTCGCCTTCGCCGAAACGCACCTCGCCCTTGTCGCGCTTGCACTGGATGTCGACTTCCAGCGACGGCTCGGTGAACGGAAAGAACGACGGACGGAACCGCATCTTCACGTTATCGACTTCGAAGAACGCCTTGCAGAATTCTTCCAGAATCCATTTCAGGTGACCCATATGCGACGTCTTGTCGATGACCAGGCCTTCGACCTGATGGAACATCGGCGGGTGGGTTTGGTCTGAGTCGGAGCGGTACGTACGTCCCGGAATGATGACGCGGATCGGCGGCTTTTGGGTGAGCATGGTGCGCACCTGCACCGGCGATGTGTGCGTGCGCAGCAGCAGGCGCGAGCCGTCGGATTTCTGCGGGAAATAAAACGTGTCGTGCATTTCCCGCGCCGGATGGCCTTCCGGGAAATTCAGTTTGGTGAAGTTGTAGTCGTCGGTCTCGATATCTGGACCCTCTGCCACGGCAAAGCCCATATCGGCGAAGATTGCGGTCAGTTCGTCGATCACCTGGCTGATGGGATGCACGCGCCCAATCTCGGCGGGGCTCTCGCGCGTCGGCAGCGTGACATCGACGGTCTCGGAGGCGAGTCGGGCATCGAGCGCCGCCATGCCGAGCGCTTCCTTGGCGGTGCCGATCGCCGCAGTGATGCGTTCCTTCAGGCCGTTGATTGCCGGGCCTTGCGCCTTGCGCTCGTCCGGCGTCATCGAACCCAAAGTCTTCAGCAACGCGGAGACCGAACCGCTTTTGCCCAGCGCCGATACGCGCACAGCCTCCAGCGCCGCTTCGTCCTTGGCGGACGCGACGGCACTCATGAGTTCGGTTTCAAGCTTGGCGATGTCGGACATCATCTTACTCCCACCTCCCCTTGGAGGGGGGAGGTCGATCGCGCGAAAGCGCGATCGGGTGGGGGTGAATCTTGTGCGAGGTGAATATCACCCCACCCCGCTCGCCTTCGCTAACGCTCAGGCAAGCGACCCTCCCCCTGCAGGGGAGGGTAAAGTGCTTTAAGCCGTGGCGCGCGGCGTTTCGGCCGGAGCCGGAATCGCGGCCTTGACCTTCTCGACGATGGCCGCAAAGGCCGCCGGCTCGTTGATCGCGATGTCGGAAAGGACCTTGCGATCGAGGTTCAGGCCCGACTTGGTGAGGCCGTCGATGAAGCGCGAATAGTTCAGGCCGAACGGACGCACGGCCGCGTTCAGGCGCTGGATCCACAAAGCGCGGAACGTGCGCTTCTTGCGCTTGCGATCGCGGAACGCGTACTGGTTCGCCTTCTCGACCGCCTGCTTGGCGACGCGAATGGTGTTCTTGCGGCGGCCATAAAAGCCCTTGGCGGCCTTGTAGACTTTCTTGTGCTTGGCGTGGGCGGTAACGCCACGTTTAACGCGGGACATGAGTGTGCTCCTAGATGGTCAGGCAAACGTTGAAATGATGATCGGGGTCGACAACGACGGCTTTCCAAAGCCGCCGAAATTCCGGACTAGCCGTTTGGCATCCAGTACTTCTTGACGTTGTCGCCATCGGTCTTGAACAGCACCGCGGTGCCGCGATGTTCGCGGATCTGCTTGGTGGTGCGCTTGATCATTCCGTGACGCTTGCCGGCCTGCTGGTACTTCACTTTGCCGCCGGCGGTGATCTTGAAGCGCTTTTTAGCGCCCGATTTGGTCTTCAGCTTGGGCATTTTGCTCTCCAGGTCGGCCATTTATGCAAGGCAACGTGCCCCGCGCGGCCGGGAATGCGCTTAAAGACAATGGTCTTTGAGCGGGTGCTCGGAATTGAGCGGGTATCGCCGCCACGGCAGCCCTAACAGCCGGTCGACGAGAAGCGGGCTTATGCCAGAGGGGGCGGGACCTTGCAACCCAAACCGGCGCCGGGGCGTTAACGGGAAAATTAACCGGTGCGGTTGTTTTTTCCGAAAACAACACGAAATCTGTCGCAAAGTCGTGAAATACCGCAAAATAGGCCCTTAAGCCGGCCCAAAGATCAGGAGATCTCCGTGCGCCCCACCTTCCAATTGGCCGTTGTTGCTCTGATGCTTGGTTTTGTCGTTACCGCGCCGACGGCGAGGGCGGCGACGCACGACGGCAACTGGTCCGTGCTCATCATCACCGAGAAGGGCACCTGCGATCAGGCCTACCGGTATAGCGTCGGGGTGGCAAACGGCAAGGTGCGCTACCAGGGCGACGCGTCGGTCAATTTCAACGGCACGATCGACCCGAACGGGGCGGTCAAGGTCACAATCCGGCTCGGCGAGCAGGGCGCCAACGGCACCGGCCGTCTCAGCAAGGATAGCGGTCAGGGCACCTGGCGCGGCGTCGGCAGCAGCGGCGAATGCGCCGGCCGCTGGGAAGCCGAACGGCGATAACGCAAAAACGCGCGCCGGGTTTGCCGGCGCGCGTGATACTTCGACCAATTCGGATTTAAAGCCGGTTCAGCGCGGCGCCAGCAGCATCACCATCTGGCGGCCTTCAAAGCGCGGTTCGGACTCGACCTTTGAAATCTTGTCGGTGTCGTCCTTGACGCGCTGGAGCAGCTTGTAGCCAAGCTCCTGATGGGCCATTTCGCGGCCACGGAAGCGCAAGGTGATCTTGACCTTGTCGCCTTCCTCGAAGAACCGCTCCATCGAGCGCATCTTCACCTGGTAGTCGTGATCGTCGATCATCGGCCGGAGCTTGATCTCCTTGATCTCGACGACCTTCTGTTTCTTGCGGGCTTCCGCCGCCTTCTTTTGCGCCTGGAATTTGTACTTGCCGTAGTCCAGGATTTTGGCGACAGGCGGAACCGAATTGGGGGCGATCTCGACAAGATCAAGCCCGGCCGCCTGGGCCAGCCCAATGGCGGTTTCGGTCAGGACGACACCCTTGTTGTCGCCTGTGGCATCGATCAGCTGAACCTCGCGGGAGCGGATCTCCTCGTTGATGCGCGGGCCGCCTTTTTCGGCGGGCAGCGCGGACTTTGACGGACGACGAATGGCTAGTCTCTCCTCATGCTGTTTCGACTGGTAGCCTTATAGCATCCCGCTCCGATCATAGCCGAAAAACGGTGATCGCGCTCAGGGGCAGGATACCACGCCCCGTATAACCGAAAGATCGGTACAAACGGCGAATAAGTCAACGCAGTTCCACGGATTCGAAAGGCGGGCAATCCGAATTGCCGGCCAATCCGCTCAAATCGTTCAAATTGCGCCAATTTTGTCGGCAGCCGGGACTGAAACCTTCGTCTGCGAGCGGCCGGCGATCTCGCCATAAAGCCGCAGCATCTGCCCGGTGCCGATTTCTGCGTCGAAATGGCCGAGCACCCAGTCGCGTCCGCGCTGGCCGATGGCGCGGACCGCCAGTTCCGGCATCGAGAACAACTGCATCACCGCCGCCGCCAGCGCCCGGTCGTCGCCGGCATGAAAGCGCAAGCCGGTGATGCGGCTTTCCGGCACCGCCGGCGCGGTCAAGACAACGTCCGGGCCGGCACCGAGGTCGGAGGCGATGACCGGCCGCGCCATCGCCTGCGCCTCGAGCATCGATCGCTGGACGCCTTCCGGCTGGATCGCCGCCGACACGACCGCCGACGCGGCGCAATAGGCGGCCGGCATGTCATGCACCGGCGCTGCCATGCGGATCACGTCCATGGTGCCGGTGGCCAGGACCAGGTCCCAAAGTTCGCCGGTGTAATTGGTATGGCCACGATCTTCGCCGACGAAGACGCAGAGGAAGTTGGTCAGGACGAATTCCTTCAGCCGCTGCATCGCCCGCACTGCGACATGATGGCCTTTGCGGCGCAGGATGCGTCCGACAATCAGGATGATCTTGGTGTCGTCGTTGACGCCCCAGGCTTCGCGCACCGCGGCGATCCGTTCGCGCGACACCGTCGCCGGATCGAAATGATCGAAGTCGATGCCGCAGGGCACGACTGCGATCTTTTCCCACGGCGTTCCGTATCGATCGTTGACCAGTTGCGCGATCTGATCGCAGCCGGCGATGACGCGATCGCCGCGCGCCATCACGCCATTATACAGGCGCTTGAGTATGTTCTGTTCGCGAAAGCCTTTGTACCAGCTGGTGACAAAGGGAATGCCGCGCAGGCGGGCTGCGACGCAGGCGCTCCAGGCGCCGGCGCGCCCGAGCGCGTGAATGATGTCGCAGTTGCGCTCGCGCGCCAATCTGATCAACGCGACTGCATTGCGCAACATGACAAAAGGATTTTTGCTGGCGACGTCGAGTGGAATGTACTCGGCGCCGGCGGCGGTGATATCCGCGAGCAATCGCCCGGCGCGCGCCACCACGATGGCGCGATGGCCCGCGCCATGAAGGATACGCACCAGCTCGACCGCGCCGATTTCGGCGGCGCCGACATCGAGCGTCGGCACGACGATCATCACCGTAATTGGATTGTCGGACGACGCGGCGTCGATCGACTTGCCGGCAACGACATTGAACGCGGGCGCGGCATTTCGTTTTGCCGCGGCAGGCCTCTCATGCATTGAAAAACTCGACATACCGTCGCGGCCTCAATCCATCGGGTGGCGGAATTCAACGGCTTGTCACGGGAATTGCAATGCAGCGGATCAGTTATCGCGAGCCAAGAGCGAAGTGTAAACGCCACGAATGGCTTCAGCAACGCTTTGCGGCGAAAACATGAATTCGGCGAATTGGCGGGCGCGGGCGCCCAGAGCTTCGTGCGCCGTCAGGTCGAGCGCCAACGCCGCCGTGGTCGCGCGCGCCAGTTCGCCGACATTGCCGGGACGCACCAGCCAGCCGGTGCGCAATTCGTCGCGCATGCGCGGCGGGCACAACAGGCTTTCCGGCAAGGCACCGACCGATGTCGCCACCACGGGTCGCCCCAGGGCTTGCGCCTCGACGGCGGCGCGGCCCGACAGCGGCGGCCGCAGCGACGGGATCACCACAACATCGGCGGCCGCCAAAGCCGTCGGCATGTCGGCATGATGGCCGACCAGCCGGATCAAGGTATCGATGCCGTGCTCGTGGGCGCGCCGCTTGAGTGCGCTGCGATAGCGAACCTGGCCACGATCGTCGCCGACGAAGATGAAGGCGATGTTGCGATCGCCGCCAGCGACCATGAGCCGCGCGGCGTCGATCATGCTCATCTGGCCATTCCACGGCGCGATCCGGCCCGGTATCAGCACGACACGCACTTGCGGCAACACGCCCCAGGAACGTCGCAAGGCGGCGACGCGCTCGACATTCACCGCCGCCGGGCTGAATTTGGCGGTGTCGAGCGAACGCGGAACGACGGTGATGCGATCCGGCGGAATCTTGTAGCGTTCGATCATCGCGCGGGAAATGTAACTCGATGGGGCGATGACGCGGTCGCCGCGCGCGAGTGAGCTTTGGAAGAGCCTGCGCGGCCAGGCGGCCGTCATCAGCCGGTCCGGAAACGACGTCACCAGAAAAACCGGCATGCGGTCGGTCGCGGAAATCGCGCTCCAGGCGGCGGCGGCGCAATACGCATGGACGATGTCGATGCGCTCGCCGGCAATCAGCTTCTGCATCTGCCGCGAATTTCGCGAGATGACCAAAGGGTTCACACTATCGGTCGCCATCGGCAGCCATTCGCCGCCAAAGGCGCGCAGTTCGCCGACCAGCGGACCGTCTTCGCCGGCGACAATGGCGCGGGCGCCCGACTGCAATAGCGTCAGCGCGACATCGACCGCGGCCTGACCCGTCGGATCGTCGCGCAGCGCCGGCACCAGTTGCAGAACAGTGGCGCCGGCGAGCGAACGCGCCTTGGGACGGGCAGCAATCACCACCGGCAGCCTCCCCTTGCGGAGTGGCGCACGTTGAGGCGAGAAGGGGATATCGAAATGCTGCCTGATCCTGATATGGCCGAACCGCCCCCGATGGTGCTCAACTGGTTTCCAAGATGACTATGAGCGAAGTGCGTCTGACAAGCCTGATTGTCGAATCGCCGCCGCCTGCGCGGACAATTGCCGTGCGCGCGCGGGAGAGCAAGGGGAAGGATCATGGCCCCGGCCTGGTCTGGCTTGGCGGGTTCAAGTCCGACATGATCGGCAGCAAGGCTTTGGCCCTCGATGCCTGGGCCGAGGCGCAGGGTCGCGCCTGCCTGCGTTTCGATTATTCGGGCCACGGGGAATCCGGCGGCGATTTCAAGGACGGCACCATCGGCCGCTGGCTGGAGGAAGCCGTCGCGGTTTACACACGGTTTTGCCAAGGCTCGCAATTTGGGCCGCAGGTGCTGGTCGGCTCGTCGATGGGCGGCTGGCTGGCATTGCTCTTGGCGGCGCGATTGCGCGAACTGAAAGACGCGGCGCCGCTCGCGGGCATGGTGCTGATCGCGCCGGCGGTCGACTTTACCGAAGAGTTGATGTGGAAGCAGTTCTCCGATCCGATCAAGCGCGAGATCGAGGACAAGGGCTTCTGGACGCGGCCGTCGGACTATTCGCCGGAGAGCTATCCGATCACCCGGCAATTGATCGAGGAGGCCCGCAACCATCTGCTGATGGGCGGGCTGATCGAGCCGGGCTGCCCAGTGCATATCCTGCAAGGCGTGCAGGATCCGGACGTCCCCTGGCGGCACGCGGTCGAACTGGTGTCGCGGTTCTCGCGCGACGATGTGGTGCTGACCTTGATCAAGGACGGCGATCACCGGCTTTCACGGCCGGAAGTTATTGAAAGGCTGTTGAGCGCGGTGGCGGAATTCTAGACGCGCGCTTGCGCCCACTCGTCTTTTACCGATGGGTCGTCTTCATTGGCCCCCGCCGCCAGCGACGAGAATTGCTCTTTCGACAATAATTTACTCAACGCCCACACGGCCGCGCCGCGCACCAAAGGCGAGGCATCGTCGAGCAATCGTTCGGCCTCGGCCGCGAGCGATAGATCACCGGAATTGCCGATCGCATTGAGCACATTGCGGATGAATCGGTCGCGGCCGGTGCGCTTGATCGAGGTCTTGGCAAACAGCGCGCGGAATTGGGCGTCGTCGAGCCGCGACAGTTCAGCGAGCGTTGGCGCGCGCAAGACATCGCGCGCGGCGAGCTTGGCCTCGCGGCCCTGCTCGGCAAATTTATTCCACGGGCAGACGGCCAGACAATCGTCGCAGCCGTAAATGCGATTGCCCATCAGCGGCCGCAAGTCGCGCGGAATCGGGCCTTTGTGTTCGATGGTCAGATAGGAAATGCAGCGCCGCGCATCGAGACGATAGGGCGCGGGAAATGCCGCGGTCGGGCAGGCATCGAGGCAAGCGTGGCAACTGCCGCAAGCGTCGTCCGCCGCTTCGTCGATCGGCAGATCGAGCGTGGTGAAGATCGCGCCGAGAAACAGCCACGAGCCGAAATCGCGTGAGACGACGTTGGTGTGTTTGCCCTGCCAGCCCAAGCCCGCTTTTGCCGCCAGCGGCTTTTCCATCACCGCCGCGGTATCGACAAACACTTTCACGTCGCCGCCGGCATTCGCGACCAGCCAGCGCGCCACGTCTTTCAATCGCGCCTTGATCAGCTCGTGATAGTCGTCGCCTTTGGCATAGACCGAGATCGCGGCGCGATCGCGCTGCTGCAAGATCGTCAACGGATCTTCGTCCGGCCCGTAATTCATGCCGAGCATGATCACCGAGCGCACATCCGGCCACAGCGCCAAAGGCGAACCGCGCCGCTCGGCGGTGGTTGCCATCCAGATCATGTCGCCATGCGCGCCGTCGGCGATGAATTGGTCGAGCCGCGCCTTGGCTTCCGGCACCGCTTCCGGCCGCGTCACGCCGATGGCGCCGAAGCCGCGCAAGCGCGCCTGCGCAATTAATGCGGATTTTATGCCAGCGAGAGAATGCATTTGGTTTGGCGCATGATTTTGTCCGAAAACCGGTTCCCACTTTTCGGGATCATGCGCTAAAAATCCAGATCGGCGTAATGCTTGGCCGGCGGAATCCCCGCCAGCGTGTCCGCCAGCAGCGGACGAAACGCCGGCCGCGACTTCACCCGCGCGTACCAGTTCCTGGCTGCTTCGTCTTCGTTCCACGGCACATCGCCCAGATAATCGACGGCGGATAAATGCGCGGCCGCGGCGAGATCCGCCAGGCTCAGCCGCTCGCCGGCCAGCCAGTCGCGCGTGCGCACCAGCCAGCCGATATAGGCCAGATGATAGCGGATATTGTGGCGCGCGGCGCGCAACAGCGCAGTGTCCGGCGGGCCGCCGCCCTGCTCGAGCGTCATGTGGCGCTTGAACACCCGTTCTGTCACCAAAGGTCCGCTGACTTCGGCGTGGAATTTGTCGTTGAACCAGTTGGCCAGCCGGCGAACTTCAACGCGCTGGCCTGGCCCGCCGGGCATCAGCCAGCCGGCATTGTCCTCGGCAGGTCGGCTCTCTTGGCGGGTCTCGTGGATATATTCGGCGATGATGCCGGCGCCGGGAATCGCCGGTTCGCCGTCGGCGATCAGGACAGGAATGGTCCCGGCCGGGTTAATGCGCAGGAAATCCTCGCGCCGCTCCCAGAACCGCTCCTCCACCAGCCGCGCGTCGATGCCATATTCGTTGAGCATCAGGCGCACAAAGCGCGACAGAGGACAGAGCGGATGATGCAGCAGAGTCAGCATGTAAGTCCGAAGAAAGGAGGTGTGCTTGATGCCAAATTTATGCCTGCACTACACAAACCCATAAGGCAGCGCAAATTGCGGCAATGCCCCTGACTTTTCCATTGCCTGGGTGGGGCGGGTAAGCCAAATACAGCCTACCCGCACGATTCGCCCAGCCGCTCGTTAGCGCGCGTCTCCTTCCGGAGCTCAAATTCATGTCATTCCTGGCGAGCCACATCGATCTGATCAAGGCCGCCATCCTCGGCGTCGTCGAAGGCCTGACCGAATTTCTGCCGGTCTCTTCCACCGGCCATCTGCTGCTGATGGAACACTTCCTCGGCTGGGGCGACGACTCCTTCGGCAAGTCGTTCGCCATTCTCATTCAGCTCGGCGCCATCCTGGCGCTGCTGAGCATTTATTTCGGCCGCATCTGGGCCCTGGCCACGACGATGTTCTCGCAATGGGACGCGGCGCGCTTTGTCATCGGCGTGCTGCTGGCTTTCCTGCCGGCGGCGGCCATCGGCGCGCTGTTCGGCGGCGTCGTGAAGACCTACCTGTTCGACGTGCGCGTCGTCTGCATCATGTTCATTCTCGGCGGCTTCGTTTTGTTGTGGGTCGACCGGATGAATTTACAGCCGCGCTACCTTGATGCGATGACGATGCCGCTCTGGATTTATCCGGCCATCGGATTGTGCCAGTGCGTGGCGATGATCCCCGGCGTGTCGCGCTCCGGCGCAACCATCGTCGGCGCCATGCTGTTCGGTGCCGACCGGCGCACGTCGGCGGAGTTCTCGTTCTGGCTGGCGATGCCGACCATGGTCGGCGCCTTTGCCTATGAGGCGTTCAAGAGCCGCCACGAACTCGCCGACGCCAACATCACGGCGATCGTGGTCGGCTTCATCTTTTCGTTCATCTTCGGCTGGATCGTGGTGAAGACGTTCCTGCACTATGTGCAGCGCCACTCATTCGCGCTGTTCGCCTGGTGGCGCATCGTGCTCGGCAGCATCGGCATCTACGCGCTGTATCTCTTGTAGGCCGACGGCGTCAGCTATTGCGGCGCGGATCGTCGTAATTGTCGTATAGGATGTCGCGGCTGATCTCGGCGACATCGCGCACGCCGGTCAGCGACATGCCGACCTTGAGTTCTTCCGCGATCAGGCTGATCGCCTTGGCGACACCGGCTTCGCCCATCGCCGCGAGACCGTAGAGATAGGCGCGGCCGATCAGGCAGCCATGTGCGCCGAGCGCCAGCGCTTTCAGTACATCCTGGCCCGAGCGAATGCCGCCGTCGAACAACACTTCGAGACGATCGCGCACGGCGTCGGCGATGCGCGGCAATACGGTCGCGGTGCCGGGCGTGCCATCAAGCTGACGTCCGCCATGGTTCGACACGACGATACCATCGACGCCCATGGCAGCGGCGCGCTTGGCGTCTTCCGCATCGAGAATGCCTTTCAGCACGAGCTTGCCGGGCCATAATTTGCGGATCCAGTTGACGTCGTCCCATGACAGCGACCGGTCGAAATTGTCGCCGCCCCAGCGGCCGGCGGCCCAGATGCCGCCCTTGTTCTTGAGATAGTGATCGACATTGCCGAAGGATTTGCGACGGCCCATCAGCACGCCGGCAAGCCAGCGCGGCTTGGTCACGATGTCGAAGGCATTGCGCGCGGTCAGGCGCGGCGGCACTTGCAGACCGTTCTTGATGTCGCAATGCCGCTGGCCGCGCATCGGCAGATCGACGGTGAGAAACAGCGCGCTGCAGCCGGCATCCTTGGCGCGCTCGATCACGGACTCGCTGAAGCCACGATCCTTGAAGACATAAAGCTGAAACCAGAACGGCGCCTTGGTCACTGAGCGGACATCTTCGATCGAACAGATCGACATGGTCGAGAGCGTGTAGCGGATGCCGGCGGCTTCGGCCGCCTTCGCCGCCAGCATTTCGCCGTCGCCGTGCATCAGGCCGGTCAGGCCGGTCGGC
>CAMDEB010000048.1 GCA_945893085.1 Rhodoplanes serenus
CGCGGCTGACACCACCCTGCGTCACGTTCGCGGGGCGCGCGAAGCTGAGGCAATCGCTGTTTGCAGCGGGGCGTTCTTCGGCGGCGTGCGTTCGGCGGCGCTAATGGGTGGGACAGGGCTTCTCACCTGCACCGGCGAGCTTGCGACACTCAATCTGCGTCACCAGATCCCGGTGTTCGTGATCGTCAGCCTACGCGGCTCGATCGACGACCATCGCATCTACCAGGAGGTGCAGGGCCGCCGCACCATCCCGCTGCTTCAAGCCTACGATTTTCCCTATCACATCTTAAGCAAGCCGGACGAAATTTCCTCCATTCCCGACGCATACGAAACCTGCCGGTTGCAGAAGCGGCCATTCATACTGTTCCTCACGCGCAAGTTGATGAAGGGAAACGGCGCATGAGGGCGCGTGAGGCGATCGAGATGGTGGCCAAGCACCGCGGCGACGCGGTCGCGGTCTGCGCGCTTGGTATGGCGGCGAACGAATGGTGGGCGGTGACCAAGGGGGAGGACGCTTTCTACATGCATGGCGCGATGGGTTTCGCCGCGAGCTTCGCGCTCGGGCTCGCACTCGCGCTGCCGAAGGCGCCGATCTGGCTGATCAACGCCGACGGCTCGCTCTGCATGAATCTCGGCTGCCTTTTGACGGAAGCCTCGCAGGCGCCGAAGAACCTCAAGCACTTCGTGATCGACAATCAGGTCTATCAGACCGTCGGCGCGCTGCCGATGGTCAACCAGGGCCGCACTGACTATGCGGCAATTGCGCGCGGCGCCGGCATTCCGCGAGCGCGGACGATCGAGACGCTCGACGAGCTTGAGAAGGCGATGCCGGGCATCGCTTCTGAGGATGGTCCTTCGTTCACGCTCCTGCGGGTCGAGGCGGAGACTGGCTTCCTGCGCACGCCGCCGATGACCTACGAGGGTCCGGAAATGAAGTACCGCTTCGGCCGCGCGCTCGAGAGACGCTTCGGGATCGCGGTTTTCGGGCCGCAGGGTTATTGAGGCAGAATTGTCGCCGCCGCTCGCATCAGTGATGCTGCCGGGCCGCGAGGACACCTACAGCATCACGCTGCGCGATGGATTGATCGCGGACATCGCTCCGGCTGCGCGCAGCGGCCCTTCGCAGTGGCTTGCCCTCCCCGCCTTTGCCAATCTGCACGCCCACGCTGACCGCTCCTTCACAGTCACCTCGTTCCGGCCGAGCTCGTTCTCGGACGCGCTGGCGGCGTCCGCCAAGGCGCGGACCGCCTTCACCAGCACGGACGTGGAGCGCCGCGCGACGCTGCTCCTCGAGCGCTCGCTCGCCCACGGCGTGACGCGCGTGCGCACGCACACCGATGTCGATCCAGTGGTCGGGATGATCTCGATGGAAGGCGTTCTCGCGGCCAAGGCCGCAATGGCGGGCCGGATCGACGTCGACGTGATCGCGTTCTCGACCTCGCGCAATGATTTGCCTCAACCCGATGCGGTCTCGCGTCTGAAGGACGCCATCGATCGCAAGCCCGATTTTCTTGGGCTCAGCATCAACTCAGCCGCAGACCCAAGAAAAGCGCTCGAAGTGCTGCTCGATCTGGCCGAGAAGAACGGCCTGCCCGTTGACCTTCACATCGATGAGCATCTGCTCGCCGATCAAATCGTGGCGCCGATGGCGGTGAAGGTCATCGCTGCCCGCAACTTCGGCCGCCACGTCACGTTCAGTCATCTATGCGCGCTGGCAACGCTCGAACCGACGGAAGCAAGCCGGTTGCGCAAGGGTCCCAGCCCCTGCTGGATGCGAGGAGGGTCCTCCCGCCGTTTAAACCGTCCGGCGGTTCGGGTCGGCGTTTGGCGAAAAGATGCTCTTGGGCACCAGCCCACGATATTTCAACGCCCCGAGCTTGGGTAGCGATGTCCATTCGCGAGCTTCACCCACTTCGCCTTGACCTCCATCGACTGGAGCTCTAGCTACGCCCGTTGCGGTCAACGTCGGGACACGTTCGTCGTCGCATTTGATAGGCACTCGCCTCCGAATCCACTGGACTGTGTCCAACGTCCTTGTCCATGAAACGGCAGGTGGAAACCCTGCGGCATTCATGAGCGGGAAGACGATCCACCTAGGTCACAGGACGCCATGCATGATTCGGCGTCGTAGCGACGTCAAATGAGCTCGGGCTGCGGCAGAGGCAGCTTCCGCGTCTCCGGATTTCAAAGCCTCGAAGATTGCCTCGTGCTCCACCTGGGTTACCTGCAAGTCGGCGTCGGTCCAGACCTGGAGATGCCAGATGCGGCTGGCGCGCTGGTGTAGCATGCGCATCACGTCTGCCAGTACGCTGTTGTCAGTGGCACGAACGATCTCATTGTGGAATTTCGAGTCGAGCGCCATGTAACCCGCACGGTCGCTATCCTTGATGGCGCGGCGAGACTGTTTGAGGAGCGTCTGCAGCGTTCGCAGGTGATGAGACTGGGCGCGCTGTGCGGCCAACGCCATGCCCGCGGGCTCCACCAACATGCGCGTCTCAATCAGAGCTATCACGTCATTCAACGAGTCCGTTCGGATCAGAACCCCCTTGCGAGGGACGATCTGGACCAGCCCTTCGACCTGGAGCCGGTGCAGCGCTTCGTGAACTGGCGTGCGGCCGATGCCGAGTGCAGCACAGATAAGGGACTCGTTGAGAAATTCCCCAGGCCGAAATCCGAGGGTGATTACCCGGTGCCGAATTTCGGCATATGCGCGTTCGGTGAGAGACAGAGCGGCATCCCGCGATCGCTTAAGGGCAAAGGATTTCTCGCCACGGTTTGGGGTCTTACTCCGCGCAGGCCAGGCGCTTGTTGATTTCGCCTTGGGCATCCTTAGCCCACTCGCTCGATCACGATCTTACCTAACTGCTCGCGCTGCAGACTGCGTTGGATCGCTACCGGCAATTCTTCGAACGAAAAGACACTGTCGATCAGCGGTGCAAGCGAGCCGTCAGCCAAAGCCCGGTCATAATCAAAGAGAAATTTCTGAACCACCTCGGCATGCTGATCGAGCGATCGCGTACGAAATGTTGCGCCAAGGAGCCGAACCCGCCGCCCGGCGTGTAGATTGAGATCGATCTCTGCCTTGGTCCCGCCGAAGCGCCCGACGTTGACGATCGCCCCACCAAGCGCGGTGCAACGCATGGTCTCGTTCAGCACAGTCCCGCCGATATTGTCGAGTACGACATCCACGCCCTTGTCGCTGGTCTCTTGCAGCACGCGATCGGCGAAACCGGCGTAAGGATCGACAAGACCGAGATGTAGCCCTAGCGCACGGAGCCGCTCGAGCTTGGCGGAAGACATTGAAGTGCCGATTATTAGCGCGGCACGATGCAGGACCGCGAGTTGTAGCGCCGCGATGCCGACCCCAGACGTTACCGCGTGGATCAGCAGGCTGCCGGCCGGAGGCAACTGGCCCAAAGCCATCAGCGCATTGTGCGCGGTGAGATAGGACACTGGAACCGCCGCAGCCTGCGGCCATGTCATGCCGTCCGGGACGGGTATTGCGAGCGCGGCATTGAACCGGACAAATTCCGCGCAGCCACCCTGAACCATCGCCGCGACGCGTTCGCCGCCGCGGTAGCCCGAGACGCCCGGACCTACCTCGACGACCTCGCCGGCCGCTTCCAGCCCTGGTATCGGCACGGGCGATGCGGGCGAATGGCGGAAATGCGATACTGTCGGGAATTGATCGACGCGATTGATCCCAGCTGCTCTGACTCGAACCAGCAATTCGCCCGGCCCCGGCGTGGGCCTCGGCACCTCGTCCAGATGAAACTTGACCTCGGCGCCCGCACCGGACCCGACCCAGGCCTTCATCAGCCACTCCAAGAAAGGACTGTACGCTGCCGATCCATCCGATAGACTATTACAGATATATCACAGCTATACCACTAACGCGGCGCCGGGCTGCCTACTGTTGAACGGAAAGCAGATGAATCTCAAACACAGGTTCTCTCGCCGCCACCTTTTGCAGATCGGCATCGGCATCGGGATCGCGGGCGTCATTGGCGCCATACCGGCCCACGCCGATCCTGCCCGATATCCGGACCAGCCGGTTCGTATCGTAGTCCCCTACCCCGTCGGCGGTTCCGTCGACTTCATCGCACGCGTGCTGCAGCCACCGTTGCAGGAGGTGTTGGGCCAACCGGTGCTCATCGACAATCGCGGCGGCGCCTCAGGCATGATCGGCAGTTCCGCAGTCGCCAAGGCCAAGCCCGATGGCTACACGCTGTTGCTTGGCGGAGTGCAGACGCACGCGATGAATGTCGCTGTGATCAAGAACATGCTTTACGATCCGATGAAGGACTTTACGCCGATCATCGAAACGACGCGCGCAAACTGGATCCTGGTCGCCAATCCGGGGACACGCATACGCACGCCCGCCGACATGGTCGCAGCGGCGCGCGCAAAACCCGATACTCTTACCTACGCTTCGTCCGGCAATGGCAGCGCTGCGCATCTGGCGTTTTCGCTGCTGGCCAGCGACCTTGGAATCCGCATTACGCACGTCCCTTATCGCGGCATTGCCCAGGGCATCACCGACACGATTTCGGGGCAGGTCAACTTGGTGATGGGAGATCAGTCGACTCTATTGCAACACATCAAGGCCGGCACGTTGGTGGCTGTGGCAATGACCGGCAAGGTGCGCTCGCCCTTGCTTCCAGAGGTGCCGACTATCGCCGAAACCCTCATTCCCGGCTTCGACGTACAGGCCTGGCAGGGCATCTGGGGGCCGCCCGGCATGGAAGCCGGTACAGCGGCCGCGATCAATACGGCCTTCACCAAAGTGCTTCGTCATCCACCGACCGTCGAACGCCTGACGGTTTCAGGCGTGGACCCGGCGGGCGGCAGCGTCGACCAGTTCACGACCTTCACGCGCTTGGAGCTTGAGCGCTGGACCGGCGCCGCCCGCAAGGCCAACATCAATCCGGAGTAATTGTCCGCACTTCGGATACGAGTGTCCGATCGACTGGCAACAAGTTTCCGAGTCAGGAATCCCCCATGGCCGCCAAGCAGCAGCGCATCATCTCTCCGCACGTCGCCGAATATCCACCTGGCCATTGGTCAAACTGCATCCGCGTCGGCGATGCGATCTACCTGTCTGGCTTCACCTCTCGTGGGCAGGACCTCAAGACCATCCATGGCGTCAATGACGCCTATGAGCAGACCAAAGTGATCTTCGCCAAGGTGAAGCATTGTCTGGAGGCGGCCGGTGCGAAGATGTCGGACGTCGTGAACATGACGATCTTCGTCACCGACATGGCTCTCAACAAAGAGGTCTGGCGCGCAAGGCGCGAATTCTTCACCGGCGATTTCCCGTGTTCCACCCTGGTGCAGGTGGCTGGGTTGGGAACGCCGCAGATCCTGGTGGAGATACAGGTTCAGGCGCAGGCCGGCAGTGGCGCATGAGCGCGTCCGCACCTTTATCGGACGCGATCCGCGATAAGCTTTCGCGCAGCGGCGCGGCCAACATCAGCAACAGCCTTCTCAAGCGTGGCCTGCGCAATACTTTTCTATTAGGATTGCAACCGCTGGAGCCGTCTCAGCCAGTGCTTGTCGGGCCTGCTTTCACCCTGCGCTTTATCCCGGCGCGGGAGGATCTGGACAGCATGGCGCTGTACCAGAGAGACGACAGCCTGCACCGGCGCGCCATAGAGGAATGTCCCGCCCATGCGGTGCTTGTGATGTCCACCGGTAACGACACCCGGGTGTCTTGCATGGGCGACATGATGGCACTGCGCCTGAAGGTGCGGGGTGCAGCCGGGGTGGTAACCGATGGCGGCTTTCGCGATTCACCCGGCATTCGCACCACCGGACTGCCCTGCTTCCAGCGTCAAAGCTCCGGACCGGCGACGCCGATCACGCTGCATCCCGTGGAATTCGACGCGCCCATCGGATGCGCGGGAGTTGCGGTCTATCCCGGCGATATCATCGTCGGAGATGCCGAAGGGGTGGTGGTCATTCCTCGCCATCTCGCCGACGAAGTGGCTGAGGAAGCTTTCGCGGCCGTTCAATATGAGGAATTCGTTTCCGCGCATTTGCGGCGTGGACACTCGATTTTCGGACTCTTTCCAGCGACGCCGGAGAGCAAGGCCGAGTATGAACGCTGGGTGGCCGCGGGGCGTCCGCCGCTGGATAAAGACTAGGAGAATGGGACATGGCGAACAGCCCCGACGTATCGAGCATGAAATCGCTGGAACTGCTGATCCGCAGCCAAGACCTCGACCCGACGAAATGGCTGGACTTCCCGGATTTCGGGTTGCGCCAATATTTCTTTTGGAAGCATCCTGACAATCGAGGCAGCATCGCGCTGCTTGAGTTCAAAAAGGGCGGAAATATCCCGGTGCAACACATTCATGCTTCAAACCAGTTCATGTACTGCCTCGAAGGGGATTACGAATACACCGCGGTCGGGTTGAGGCTGCGCCCCGGCAACTTCTATATGAACCCGAAGGACAATCCGCACGGCCCCACTATCGCCCACGAACGCAGTGTGTTGATCGAGATCTACGATGGCCCGCACTACTACGAAAAGCCGGTGTTCCACACCGATCAGACGATCGGCGATTTTCTGGCCAAGCCGAAGTAACCGCAACGACCCGCCAGCCATACAAGGCTGGCTTACGTCGCAACATTTTCACAAGGTCGTGAGTAGCAGAGCAAAGCAATGACCAAATTATCTGTGACTGTAGCGTGCGCGGCGTACGACAGGACGTGGCCTTTGATCAGCGGCCGCGTTCCGATCGAGGGCTGCGATGCCAATATCGTGGTGCTCGATCCTTCGGAAGCATTCGTCCGTGGTGCCGTTGCCTTCTTTACTGCAGCTTGATCCCTGCCTTGCGGATCACCTCGCCCCAGCGCTTGCTATCGGCTTCGACGTGACTGCCGAGGGTCTCTGGGGAGCCTAGCGGGAGTGTCATGCCCGCGCCCGTGAAGCGGCCACTGACATCGGATGCGGTGAAAATCGCATTGGCTTCGCCGTTCAGCCAGTTGATCGCGGCGCGAGGCGTTCCCGACGGCGCAAAGAAAGCAAACCACGCGCCGGCTTCCATTTCAGGCAATCCTGCTTCCTGCATGGTCGGCACATCGGGCAACAGAAGCGAGCGCTGCCGCGCGGTGAGGCCGAGCGCGCGGAACTTCCCTTCCCTGATGTTGTTCATGGCGTTGCCGATCAGGTCGAAGGTCATCGGCACATGACCAGCCAATACATCCTGGTTGGCCGGCGCCGCACCGCGATACTGCACGCCGGTGATGTCAGTGCCGGTATAAAGCTTGAACTGCTCCGCCACGAGATGCGGCGTCGTGCCGATTCCGGCCGAGGCGTAGCTCAGCCCGCCCGGCTTGGTCTTCGCAAGTGCAATCAGCTCCTGCACCGTCTTGGCTGGCACAGACGGGTGCCCCACCAGCACGGTCGGCCCGGTGGCGAGGAACACCACTGGAGCAAAATCTTTCGCCGGGTCATAGGGCAGCTTCGCGTCGAGGTGCTGCAGCACCGAATTGGTGCCATGGAAGCCAAGATAGATCGTGTAGCCGTCGGGCGTAGACTTGGCGACATAGTCGGCCGCCAGCACGCCGTTCGCGCCGGTGCGGTTCTCGACGACGATCACGGCGCAGCGGACCAGCAAGTTGCCCGATGTCCCGACAATCAGTGAGGCCGGCCTGCAAGAGAGCGGTTTCGATGAGGCAGCGCTGCGCTGAAGAACGGCTTGGCCGTCAGGGAGCTAGCGGCCATGCCAGTTCGGCTTGCGCTTCTCGCGGAACGCCAACGGGCCTTCGATTGCATCTTCGCTGCGGTAAACGGTTTCGAATATCCGGTCGGCGGCACGCAATGCCTCGGTGCTGCCGATCTCCGTCGCCATACAGACCATTTCCTTCGCCGCCTTCATGAAGAGCGGCGCCCCGGCCAGGATATCATTGGCAAGTGCGCGCGCCTTTTCCATGACCTGATCAGCTGGAACGACGTGATTGACGAATCCGAGTTCGTAAGCCCGTTGTGCTGAGATCGGATTGCCTGTCATCAGCAACTCCAGCATGACACGCGGCGGGATCATATGAACAAGCGGCGCAGCCCAGGGTACACCACGGCCGACTCTCGCCTCGGTGATGGCAAAGCGTGCCGTTTCGCTTGCAACACACAAGTCGCACATCTGCGCCAGCCGCCATCCGCCTGCATAGGCGAAGCCATTGACCGCAGCGATGACGGGCTTGGTGACCTTGATGTTCTGGCCGATGACCGGCAGGAAGTTCAGCGGCGGCACGCCGAGCTTTGTCTCGGCAAATTCGATGAGGTCGATCCCGGCGCAGAATGCCTTGCCGCCGGCGCCGGTCAGAATGGCGACCCGCAGCCGCTCGTCGCTCTCGAAACTCCGCCAGGCCTCCCACAGTGCCGCTCGCATCGCGGCGTTGAGCGCGTTGCGTTTGTCGGCCCTGTTCAGCGTGATGACGGCGATCTGATCTTCGATCTGGTAGAGCACCTCATCCGTCATGGCATGCGATCCCTTGTCACGAGCCGAGGCTTCCGATGATCGAGATCGAGCATACGTTCTGGTGCGGGAAGCCGCCGACATTGTGGGTGAGGCCGATCCGAGGCAGATCCTTGCGCTGACGCTCGCCCGCGCGGCCCTGCATCTGCAGATACATTTCGTAGATCATCCGCAGTCCCGAAGCCCCGATCGGGTGACCGAAACACTTGAGGCCGCCGTCGATCTGGCATGGAACGGTGCCGTCGGCATCGTAGAAGCCATCGAGCACGTCGCGGATCGCCGTGCCTTCCGGCGAGATGTGCAGGTCTTCCATGGTGACCAGCTCGGTCACCGAGAAGCAATCGTGCACCTCGATCAGATTGATCTCTTCGCGCGGATTCTCGATCCCGGCTTCGTGGTAGGCGCGCTTGGCGGCGATCCGCGTGGTTGCCAGATAGCTGCCGTCCCAGGAGTTGTGCTGCGCTTCGAGGCCGTTCGACACCGCAAGCTGCAGCGCTTTCACCGCGACCACGTCGCGCTTGCCGAGACCCCTGGCGATATCCGGCGTGGTAACGATCGCGCAGGCCGCTCCGTCGCTGACGCCGCAACAATCGTAAAGGCCCAGCGGCTCAGCCACCATCGGCGCATTGAGCACGGTGTCGATGGTGATGCGGTTGCGCAGATGAGCTTTGGGATTGCGGGCGCCGTTGTCGTGGCTTTTCACCGAGATATGCGCCATCGCCTGCTTGAGGTCCTGCGGGGCGCTGCCGTGCTTGGCGCGATAGGCGGCCGCAAGCTGGGCGAAGCTGCCGGGAGCCGACAGATTCGGCCACGTCATGTTATTGAGCGTGCCGCGGCCGCGCTGCGGCAGACCGCCATAGCCGGTGTCCTTGAGCTTCTCGACGCCGAGCGCCAGCGCGATGTCGGCGGCGCCGGAAGCGACGGCATAGACCGCCCCGCGAAACGCCTCGGTGCCGCTGGCGCAATAGTTCTCCACGCGCGTCACCGGAATGAACGGAAGCCGAAGCGCGACCGCCAGCGGCACGGCGGACTTTCCGACATGCTGCTCCTCGATCGCGGTTGCGAGCCAGGCCGCATCGATCTGCTTGGTCTCGATCCCGGCGTCGGCCAGCGCCTCGGCGTAGGCCTCGACCATCAGGTCGGACGCATCCATGTCCCAGCGTTCGCCGAACTTCGAGCAGCCCATTCCGAGAATGGCGACCTTGTCGCGAATGCCCTTGGGCATGTCAGGCTCTCCCTGCATCGGGTGCGGCCGGCGCGGCCTTCCAGAAGTACCGACGGAAGCCGCGCTGGGTATCGATATCCTTGATGCGGAACATCATGCGCATCGCCTGGCCGACGGCAAGCTGGTCGGCGTCGATATCGGTGAAGTCCATCATCCAGCGCCCGCCGTCCTCGAACTGGATCATGCCGTAGCAGGCCGGCGGCGAAGGCGAATAGGTCAGGCGATCCGCCGTATAGGAGTTGATGCGGCCGATCTTGTCGGCGAACGAATGCGGCTCCTGAGTGTCGAGCGCGTTGCAGTTCGGACTGACGCAGATGCGGCTCTTCGGGAATTGGAGCGTGCCGCACACCTTGCAGCGGCCGCCGATAAAGCTCGTCACGGTCTCGCGGTTGCGCCACATCGCCGACAGCGGTGTGAGCTTGTCGACCTCCGCGCGCATGCCGCGCTCGATCTGCATCGTGTCGTTGAAGGCCAGGAACTTGGCGTAGTTGGTTTCCTCTCGCCGCCTCGCGAGGTGACCTTTCACGCCGAGGCGCGCGGGCTGTCTCGCGATCGTCTCCGTCGCCTCGAACAGCAGCGCGTCCGCACCCTGGCCGAAGCCGACGACGAGGATGCGGTCCCCCGGCTTGGCGGTTTCCAGCGCCGCGACCAACATGACAAGCGGGTGCGCGGCGCCGGTCTCGCCGCACTCGGCGTGGAGGTTGTCGCGCACCGCTGCGTCGGGGATGCCGGCCGCTTTCGCAACGGCGTTCGCGACCTTCGGGAGCACCGCCGGCATGCAGAAGGTGTTGACGTCGGCAGCTTTCAGACCCGCCCGGTCGAGACAGCGGCCGATCACCGGCGGCACGATCCACATGTAGCCCGCATCGCGGATCCAGCGTTCCTCCCACTGATAGTCATAGGTCGACTCGGCGGTGCGATAATGATCGACGAAATCCGCGGTGTGGGTCGCGCTCGCGAGCAACCGCGCTATGGGCTCGCCCTCTCCCACCACGATCGCCGCGGCACCATCGCCGGCCGCCATCTCGATCGGGCTTGCCGCCTTGGCGCGACGTTGCTCGGCCGCCACGATCAGTGTCTCGCCGGCGCCGGCCAGCGCCGCGGCCAGCGCGGACGTCGCGGCGCGCTGGGTCGCCGCGATGTCGAGCGACGATGCTTCGTCCGGCAGGTCCAGGGCCGCGGCGACGATGCCAGCATTAAGGCGGTCGAGAAACGGGAACGTCGTCGAGGCAAAATGCAGCGCGGTGAGCGACGACCGGTCGCGGCCGGTGAGCGCGTCGCGCGCGGCCTCGACCGCCATGGTCACGGGGTCCTCGTCCCAGTTGCACATGGCGCGCTCGCCCTTACCCTGCCCTTTCAAGGCGGGGTTCAACCAGGAATGGGTCTCGGCAATCGCGCGGCGCGCCAGCCGCAGGCGGGGAATGTAGGCGCCGGAGGAGAGGATCCCGATCGTCATCGTCAGCGTTTTCCGTTCGGCATTGATGCTGTCGTTCTGCTAAAGGTCGATCCACGACAAGGAGAACACAACGTGAGTTGCATCGCGCCATGAGAGCCGTCGTCACCGAAGGACACGGGCCGCCCGATGTCCTGGTCGTCCGCGACATCGACGTGCCGGTGCCGAAGGGGCGCGAGGTGCTGGTGCGGGTGCGCGCCTGCGGGGTCTGCCGGCGTGACATCCTGGTCCGGCAGGGACCGCACCGGCGCGGCTTGGCCGATCCGCTCGTGCTGGGCCATGAAATCTCCGGCGAAGTGGTGGAGCTCGGGCCCGACGCACGCGGGCTCACGGTCGGCGAACGGGTGTGCTCCACCCAGCGCGAGCACGTCTGCGGGTGCTGCTCGATGTGCAGAACCGATCGCGAGACGCTGTGTCCGGACCTGCGCTTCCTCGGCCAGGAAGCGTCCGGCGGCTACGCCGAATACGTCATCGTCGGCGACGACAATCTGGTTCATCTGCCTGACAACGTCGACTTTGCAGCCGGCGCCATCGTGGGCTGCGCGGTCGGGACCGCATTCAACGCGGTGTGCGACACCGGCCGGGCGCGGCCGGGCGAGAGCGTGCTCGTTGCCGGCGCCGGCGGACTCGGCATTCACGCGGTGCAGATTGCACGCGCCGTGGGCGCCAGGGTGGTGGCGACCACGCGCTCGCCGGCCAAGGCGCGCGCACTCGAACAGGCGGGCGCTCATGCCGTGGTGGTGGCGAGCGACGGCTTTGCCAGGGGCGTGCGCGAGGCGACGGCCGGGCGCGGCGTCGACGTCGCGATCGATACCGTGGGCGGCGCGGTGTTCCACGACGTTCGACGCTCGATGGCGCCGGGGGGCCGCATCGTTCTGGTGGGCGAGGTGACGGGCGCGACCGTCGAAGTGGACATGGCGACGATTTACCGACGCGGGCTCGAAATCCGCAGCGCGGTCAGCACCTCGCGCCGCCAGCTCGAGATGGCGCTCCGCATGGTCGCCTCGGGCGCCGTGCGGCCGGTGGTGGACCGCACGCTGCCGCTCGAAGAAGCGGCCACCGCCCATCGATTGGTCGAGGACAATGCCGTCGCCGGCCGGGTCGTTTTGATTCCCTAGAATCACGAGGATCGTCCCAGCTCGACAGCGGCGGTCGCATTTCGCACGATCTGGGTGCCGTCGGACTTGGTCATCGAGAGGGTGCACAACGCGAGCGTCCTACCCTCCTCCACGCACTTGCCCGATACGGTCCCGTGCAACACGATGCTGTCGCCCGCGTAGACAGTGCCGCGAAGCCGGTAGCTCAGCTTGCGGACGAAGGCGTCGGCGCCGCCCCACTGCATGAGCTGGCGCGCCAGCAACGCACCCGCCATCTGGCCGTCCATGAACGGGGCCAGCATCCCGAGCTTCGCCACGAAATCCGCATCGTAGTGGTAGCGGTGGAAGTCCCAGGTCGCGCCCGCGTACATGACGAGCGACGTCAGCGTGACATCGAACTCCAGCGGCGGCAGCGTCTCGCCGACCGTCACATCCTCGAACCGTCGTGTGCGAGGCTCTTTCATGGCTGATGGATGTTGGTTTCGCGGTTCACCGCGAGCAGCTCGCCACGCTGATTGGTATAGCGGGCTTCCGAGACGACAAAGATCATCGCTCCGCTCTTGCGGGTATCCCGCTCGTAGATGTCGACGATGCGCCAGGTCACCGTGATGCGGTCGTCCGGCCGGGTCGGCTGATGGAACTCGTATTCGTTGCCGCCGCGCATGAAACGGCTGCTGGACAGCGGCAACGGCCAGCTATGGCCGATGTAGCCGTTTTCGTCGGGCGTATTCGGAAAAATCTGGTTGGTCTCGCAGACCAGCGTCGGCGGCGCGATGATACCGCCATGGCGGGTGCTCTGGCCGAGCGCCTCATCGTGATGGATGGGATTGTCGTCGCCGAGCGCGAGCGCGAAGTAGCGGATGGCCGCCCGTCCGAGTTCCTCGGGCGCCGTATAGGTGGCTTCGCGCCCGATCCAGCTCTTCAGTTCGTCGCTGATCCGCGTGCTCATCGGGTCTCCATCACGGCGACCGCCTCGACAGCGAGTTGGGCGCCGGACTGCATCAGCCCTTCACATACGACACCCGTGGCGGCCGGATACGGCAACGCGAACACCTCGCGCCGGACATCGGCGGTCTTGCGATAGGCGTCGAGCCCTGCGGGCGTGACGAACTCGGTGGTCTTCACGACCGCGTCGAGCCCCGCGCCAGCCGCGGCCAGCAGCGTGCCGATCCGGGCATAGATTTCGCGACACTGGCCGACCACGTCGCCGGCAGCGGGATCGCCAGCGGCGGTGACGAACAGAACGTTGGCGCCGCTCGAAGCCGCGAGCTCGATCTGGACGCCGGCCTTGGCATCGACCATACGCGGCATCACCACCCGGATGACCGGGCCGGCATCGTCCTCGGGATGTCCGGCAGACCCGGCAGCGGCCGGGGTGAACAGTTCGAGCGCCCGCACGACATGCCGGCGCTCCAGACCGCGGGCCGCCAGCAGCTCATCCGCGCGCCCCCATGCGGTCCGGACATCGGCTTCTGCCACGGTCGGCAGGTGCTCGACCATGGAGCGGCCGCCGCGGGCGGCGACGGCTTCGATCTCGATCAGGGCTTCGCTCCGAAGCAGCCGCTTGACGACGATCGTGGTGACCGCCAGAGCAACGCCGCTGAACACTTCGGCAAGAAACGCATTCAGCTTCGGCAAATCGGTGAGCGCAGCCGGCGTGACGTATTGCACCACCCGCACGATGTCATCGAGGCCCAGGCCGCCGGCCATCAGGGTGACCCGCATCTTGTCGAAGATCACGCGAGCCTGCGCCACGAGGTCGCCATCCACGACCATGGCCTTGCGGGCCGCATCGAAGCGCACCGCCGTGCTGCCGGAAAGCCAGACACTTCCGCCGGCGGCAATGCCGAGCGAAAACGTGAAGCGCCGGTAGTCGAAGAACGGATAGTCCGCAGGCTCCAAGGCCAGTCGGGGCATCGGTTACCGGCCCTTCCACTGCGGCGGGCGCTTCTCGGCATAAGCCTTGAGCGCTTCGGAATGATCGGCGGTGGCGCGCACGACCTTCTGGGCCCGCTCGGTGAACCGGACCGCATCGTCGAGGTTCTGGTAGAGCGACTCCGTGAGCGCCAGCTTGAACGCCTGCACGGTGAGCGGCGGACAATTGTTGATGATCTCGCGCGCCAGTTCGCGGCAGCGCGACAAAAGCTGGTCGGGCTCGACTACTTCGCTGACGAAGCCGATCTTCAGCGCGGCATCGGCGTCCAGCGTCCGGCCGGTCACGCCCCATTCGAAGGCCCGGGCGTAGCCGATGATCTGCGGCATCAACGCAAGGCTGGCATCGTCGGGCACGATGCCGCGGCGCACGAACACCCAGCCGAACCGCGACGCGCGGGACGCGATGCGCACATCGCAGCCGGCGGCGATGCCAAGTCCCGAGCCGACCGCGGGACCGTTCACGGCGGCGATCGCGGGCTTCGACAGCCGGCGCAACCCGGTCACGACCGCGCGGATGTCGGCCTCCTGCGGAAACATCTCCTCGCGCAGCGTCGGATCTGGCGGCTCCAGGGATTTACCCTCGGACGTCATGCGCTTGATGTTGCCGCCGGAACAGAAAATCCGGCCGGAGCCGGTCACGATCAGAACGCGGGCTTTCGGATCGGCCTCGATGCGGTCGATCTCGACGACCAGTTCCTTGTTCATGACCCAGTTGACCGCGTTCTTCGCGTCCGGGTCGTTGATGGTGACGACGACGATGCCGTCGTCGCCCTGCTCAGACGTAATGAATTGGTAGGTCATGTGGACTGTCCCCTCGGAAACGCCCGAGATCCTCGCGGAGTAAGCGGGCAAGTGCGCGCCGGTGATGACCGGCATCGCCGTAGGCCGCCTGGGCGGCAATGGCGCGGTGGTAGTAGAGCTCAAGCGGATAGTCGCGGTAGTAGGCGATCGCGCCGTGGATCTGATGGGCGGTGCGGGTCAGCGCCGGCATCGCCTCGCTGGTCTTAGCCTTGGCCATCGCCGTTTCGCGATCTCCCGTCAATCCGTCGCCCAGCGACGCGGCCGCCTGCCAAGCCAGAAGCCGGCTCACCTCCAGGTCGCGATACATCTCGGCGCAGTGATGCTGCACACCCTGGAAGCTGCCGATCGGCTTTTCAAACTGCACGCGAGTCTTCGCGTAGCTCAGCGTGAGGTCGAGCGAGGCTTGGCCGATGCCGACAAGCTCGGCTGACTTCAGCGCGGCACCGCGCAGCAGCAGCCGCGCGACATGCGGCCACGCACCACCGGGCTCGCCCACGATCGCATCGGCGTCGACCGTCACGCCGTCGAAGACCGCCTCCCACAGCGCTTCGCCGCCGGCCGCCTGCAACCGCCGGAGCTTGAGGCCCGGCGCGTCGCGCGGCACGATCATAAGCGTCAGGTCGTTTTCGCCCTCGCCCGATCGCCCCAGGCATATGATGGCTTCGGCGGTGCCGGCGTCGCGCACGAACAGCTTGGTGCCGTTCACGGTGAAACCGTTCCCGGCGGGCTTGATGCTGGTTCGGATCTCTCCGGGAGCGAGCCCGCCGCCGGGCTCGGTGATCGCCGTCGTCATGATAGCGTCGCCAGCGGCAATGCGCGGCAGAGTGCGTTCACGCTGCGCCGTCGAACCGGCGTCGAGCAGCAACAATCCGGCCTCGACCACCGTCGAGTAGATCGGGCTCGGCACGGCTGCCTGACCCAGCGCCTCCACGATCAGCGCGAGTTCGAGCAGACCGGCCCCCGAGCCGCCGTACTCCTCGGGGAACACGGCGCCGGCCCAGCCCATCTCAGCCATCTGCCGCCAGACCTTGGCATCGAAGCCGTGTTCGGTGGTTTCCAGTTCGCGGATCCGTGCCGGCGTCAGCGCCTTCTGCGCGAACGCCAACGCGGTGTCGCGCAAAAGTTTTTGGTCGTCGTCGATCGTGATGTCCATGCTCTCTCCGCTA
>CAMDEB010000049.1 GCA_945893085.1 Rhodoplanes serenus
GGGTCGAGCCATTGGATGCTGGCCTCCATCCCAGCCAGCATCTTGAATCAGAACCGCTCCGATTTGGGAATCCCAAAATCGATTCAGTCCCAATGAATCAGACTCTAAGGGATTCCCGACGGACGTACAACCAAGCGCAATGTTCGGTCGAGCATAAAGCCGGCGGTTGTCTGGCGGGAACTCGTAAGCGATGCTGACCCATCGCATGGGACGGGGGCGAAGGTGAAGAGCAAAAAAGACGCCGGCGGCGTTCGTCTGACCGACGAGCAACGGCTGGATTGGCTGCGCCTCATCCGCAGCGAGAACGTCGGCCCGCGCACCTTCCGCACGCTGGTCAATTATTACGGCGGTGCACGCGCGGCCCTCAACGCCGTTCCCGACCTCGCGCGGCGCGGCGGCGCGTCGAAGCCCGCCAGACTGTTCCCGCGCGAGGATGCGGAACGCGAGCTTGCGACATTGCGTCGCCGTGGCATCGAATTGGTGGCGCTGGGCGAGCCCGACTACCCCGCCCGGCTGCGGATGATCGACGACGCGCCGCCGCTCCTCGCGGTGCGCGGCAAACTCGCGTCGCTCGCGCTGCCGATGGTGGCCGTGGTCGGCTCGCGCAACGCCTCGGCCGCCGGCGTCAAGTTCGCCGATCGGATCGCGCGCGAGCTTGGCGAAGCCGGCTTCGTCATCGTCTCCGGGCTGGCGCGCGGCATCGACGCCGCGGCGCACCGGGCGAGTCTTGCGAGCGGAACAATCGCCGTGCTCGCCGGCGGGCACGATCACATCTACCCGGCGGAACACACCGAGCTGGTGGACCGGATCGTCGAAACCGGCGCGGCGGTCTCGGAGATGCCGCTGGGATGGGAACCGCGCGGCCGGGATTTTCCGCGTCGCAACCGGCTGATCTCAGGCCTCGGGCTCGGCGTGGTGATCGTCGAGGCGGCGCGGCGCTCCGGCTCGCTGATTACCGCGCGCATGGCGCTGGAACAGGGCCGCGAGGTGTTCGCGGTGCCGGGCTCACCACTGGACCCGCGCGCGGAGGGCGCCAACGGCCTGCTAAAACAGGGCGCGACGCTGGTAACGGAAGCAGCCGACGTGTTGAGCGTGCTGGCGCCGATCCTCGGCCAACCCATCGACCTGCCGGCGGAGGAACCGGAGGCTGATCCGCCGCGCCTGCCGGAACCGGACATCGATGAGCGCGCCCGCATCATCGCGCTGCTCGGGCCGACGCCGGTCAGTATCGATGACCTGGTCCGGCTCTCGGGCTCCTCGCCGGCGATCGTACGCACCGTGCTGCTCGAACTCGACATCGCCGGACGGCTGGAGCGGCACGGCGGCTCGCTGGTGTCGATGGTGTAAACTGGGGACATGATTCTCCGCGCGCTGGCCTCTTTGCTGTTCGTTGCGGCGTTTGGAACAATCGTCCAAGCGCAGCCTGCGCCGCGATCACCTCAAGCGGGCAATCCCGACTTCCAGAAATTCATCACCGAGCTTTGGAAGGACGCGCAGGCCCAAGGCATCACGCGGACGACCTTCAGCATGGCGTTCGCGGGCGTCACCCCGGATCCCCGGGTGATCGCGCTGACGACACGGCAGCCGGAACAGGCGAAACCAATGGGCGCCTACGTCGCCTCGCTCGCTTCGACGCAGCGTGCATCCATGGGCGTTCGCAAGGAGGCCGAATGGCGCCGCCTGTTCGAAGCGGTGGAGACGCGCTTCAAGGTGGAGCGCTGGTTCATCCTTGCAATTTGGGGGATGGAAACATCCTTCGGCAGCATGAAGGACAAATGGGACCCGGTGCGCTCGCTGGCGACTCTCGCCCATGCCAAATACCGCGATACTTACTTTCGCGACGAGCTTCTGATCGCGCTGAAGATCCTCCAGGACGAGCGCATGCCACGCGACAAATTCGTCAGCTCCTGGGCCGGTGCGATGGGCCAGACCCAGTTCATGCCAAAGAATTTCAAGGACTACGCCATCGACTTTTCCGGCGATGGCAAACGCGACATCTGGGACAACGTGCCCGACGCGATCGGCTCGACCGGAAATTATCTCAGCAAGGAAGGATGGAAGTTCGGCCTACCCTGGGGCTTCGAGGTGTCGATCCCGAAGGGCTTCGATTATCGCAAGAGCCGGGCGTCGTTCGAGGAATGGAGCAGACTCGGCGTCAAACGCGCGGATGGCGGCGCCTATCCGGCCAGTGGCGACGGCGTCCTGTTCTTCCCGACCGGTGTGCCTGGCCCGGGCTTCATCATCACCGAAAACTATCACGTGCTGCGCGAGTACAACAATTCTGACGCCTACGCGATTTCGATCGGCCACCTCGCCGACCGCATGCATGGCGGTGCGCCATTCAAGACGCCGTGGCCGAAGGAAAACACCACGCTGCCGCGCAACGACCGCATCGCGTTGCAGAAGAAGCTCGCCGAGCTCGGCTACGACGTGAAGCTGTTCAACGGCCCGATCACCTTCGAGCAGCGCGATTTCATCCGCGCCGAGCAAGTGAAGCTCGGAATGCTGCCGGACGGCCATGCGTCCGCGGCGCTGCTCGATCGGCTCGGGATCAAAAGGCAGTAGGAGGCCAGCGCCAGCACGGCGCTTCAGGGCCGTCCCTTGACGTGGCGCGTGACGTTCTCGGCTTCGAGCCGCACCATGTCGAGGAGATAGACCAGGGTATCGAGCCGGTGCCGGCGTGCTAGGCTCGCGAGGTCCACTGCAAGCTCGGCGACATAGGCGGCCGCTCGCTCACGCTCCCCTGCCTGGTTCTGGGCGCCGGCCTGATTCATGCTCTCGAGGTCCCCTAACCCGCCCCCAGCCGGTCATCGACACATATTATTTTACGAGAATATTTTCAATTATCCTCTCCAGGTTGTACCTAAAAATGATCTGCCTGACGCCCTCAAAACGCCCTGCTGCCGCCTTCACAATTTGACAGGCAGGCATGTGTTACCCATGTTCGGTCCGACACAGGCGGCCGATTCCGCCGTAAACTGGATGAAATTCGGCCGCTAACCCCCTGGACGCAAATGAAGATTGTCGTTGTCGAGTCGCCCGCCAAGGCGAAGACGATCAATAAGTATCTCGGCTCGGACTATGAGGTCCTGGCCTCGTTCGGCCATGTCCGCGACCTGCCAGCCCAGGATGGCTCGGTCGATCCGGACAACGATTTCAAGATGCTCTGGGAGGTCGACGACAAATCCCAGAAACGCCTGAACGACATCTCCCGGGCGATGAAGGGTGCCGACACGCTGATCCTGGCGACCGACCCCGACCGCGAGGGCGAGGCGATCTCCTGGCATGTGCTCGAGGTGCTCAAGGAAAAGCACGCACTGAAGGCCCACAAGGTCGAGCGCGTGGTGTTCAACGCCATCACCAAGCAGTCGGTGATGGAGGCCATGAAGCATCCCCGCGCCATCGATGGCGCACTGGTCGATGCCTATCTGGCGCGCCGGGCGCTGGATTACCTCGTCGGGTTCACGCTCTCGCCGGTGCTGTGGCGGAAGCTGCCGGGCGCGCGCTCGGCCGGACGGGTGCAATCGGTGGCGCTGCGGCTGGTCAGCGACCGCGAGCTCGAGATCGAGAAATTCGTCGCCCGGGAATATTGGTCGCTGGTGGCGATGCTGGCGACGCCGAAGGGCGATGCCTTCGAGGCCCGCATGGTCGGCGCCGACGGACAGAAGATTCAGCGCCTCGACATCGGCTCGGGCGCGGACGCCGAAGCGTTCAAGCAGGCTCTGCAGGCCGCGGCCTTCACCGTCAATTCGGTTGAGGCGAAGCCCGCCAAGCGTCATCCCTACGCACCGTTCACCACCTCGACGCTGCAGCAGGAGGCGAGCCGCAAGCTCGGCTTTGCGCCGGCGCATACCATGCGCATTGCGCAGCGCCTTTACGAAGGCATCGACATCGGCGGCGAGACCGTCGGCTTGATCACTTATATGCGCAACGACGGCGTGCAGATCGCCGAGGAGGCGATCGCCGCCACCCGCAAGGTGATTGAAGCCGACTACGGCCGCGAATACGTTCCAGGCTCACCGCGCGTCTATCAGACCAAGCAGAAGAACGCGCAGGAGGCGCACGAAGCGGTTCGCCCGACCGACCTCGCCTGCCGGCCGCGCGAGATCAAGAACATCCTGGAGCCCGACCAAGCCAGGCTCTACGAGCTGATCTGGCTGCGCACGGTCGCAAGCCAAATGGAGTCCGCCGAGCTCGAACGCACGACGGTCGATATCACCGCCAAAGCCGGTGCACGCAACATCGACCTGCGCGCCACCGGAACGGTGGTGAAGTTCGACGGCTTCCTCACGCTCTATACCGAAAGCACCGACGATTCCGCCGACGACGAGGACGCCAATCGCCTGCCGGAGATGGCCGTCGGCGATGCCCTGTCGAAGCGCGAGATCTCGGCAACCCAGCACTTCACCGAGCCGCCGCCGCGCTACTCCGAAGCCTCGCTGGTCAAACGCATGGAGGAGCTCGGCATCGGCCGGCCCTCGACCTATGCCTCGATCCTGCAAGTGCTCCGGGACCGCGGCTACGTGCGGCTCGACAAGAAGCGGCTGATCCCCGAGGACAAGGGCCGCGTGCTGGTCGCGTTCTTGGAAAATTTCTTCGCCCGCTACGTCGAATACGATTTCACCGCCAACCTCGAAGAGCAGCTCGACCAGATTTCCAACAACGAGCTGCCCTACAAAGAGGTCCTGCGTGACTTCTGGCGCGACTTCATCGGCGCGGTCGGCGAGATCAAGGAGCTGCGCATCACCCAGGTGATCGACGCGCTCGACGCGATGCTGGCGCCGCATCTGTTCCCTCCGCGCGCCGACGGCACCGATCCGCGCAAGTGCCCGAATTGCGAGAACGGCAGGATCGGCCTCAAGCTCGGCCGCTTCGGCGGGTTCGTCGGCTGCTCCAACTATCCGGAGTGCAAGTTCACCCGCCAGCTCTCGGTCGGAGCCGACGGCCAGGGCGGCGGCATGCGCAAGCTCGGCGAAGACCCCGAGAGCGGCCTCGAAGTGACGGTGCGCAACGGCCGCTTCGGCACCTACCTGCAGCTCGGCGAAGGCAGCAAAGAAGAGAAACCGAAGCGCTCGAGCCTGCCGAAGGACGTCTCGCCCGACGACATCGATCTCGAGCGCGCGCTGGCACTGCTCTCGCTGCCGCGTGACATCGGCAACAACCCGGAAGACGGCGAGCCGATCCTCGCCGGCATCGGCCGCTTCGGTCCCTACGTGAAACACGGCAAGACCTACGCCAGCCTGGAGACGGGCGACGACGTGCTCAATATCGGGCTCAACCGCGCGGTGACATTGATCGCTGAAAAGCGGGCAAACCCCGGTAAGGGCCGGCGCTTCGGCGGCGATCCCGGCCGGTCGCTCGGCGACCATCCGCAAAAGGGCGGGCCGATCGTGGTCAAGAAGGGCCGCTACGGCCCCTACGTCAGCCACAACGGCATCAACGCCACGCTGCCGCGCGACAAGGCGCCGGAAGCGCTGACTGTCGACGAGGCCATCGTGCTGCTCGACGCCCGCGCGGAAGCAACCGGCGGCACGACCGCGCGGCGAAAGCGACCGGCGCGCAAGGAGGCCGCGACGAAAAAGGCTCCTGCGCCCAAAGCAGCCGCCAGCAAGACCGCAGCCAAGCCGAAGAGGCGCGCGGCGGCCAGCAGCTCGGCCAAGATCGCCCGCAAGTCGAAACCGCCGCAAGCCGCCGAATAGGCCGCTGGCAAAACCGGCAAGCCGTCCTTATTTTAAGGGCCGCAGCGAGCGTTGCGCTCGCCCAGGTAGTTCATTGTCCAAAAATCCGAACAAAAACCCGAAGAAGCAGCCCGCCTTTCCATCCAAGGACGACGTTCTCGCGTTCATCGGCAAACAGCCGGGCAAGGTCGGGACGCGCGAGATCGCGCGCGCCTTCGGGTTGAAGAACGCCGACCGTATCCAGCTCAAGCGCATGCTGCGCGAGCTTGGCGACGAGGGCAAAGTCGAGTCCCGCCGCAAGAAGCTGCATCACGCCGGCGCCCTGCCCTCGGTCACGCTCGCCGACATCACCGGCCGCGACGCCGATGGCGAATTGCTCGCGACCCCGACCGAATGGGACGAGGCCGCGCACGGCGCGCCGCCGAAAATTCGAATCCTGGTCCCACGCAAGCCAAAGCCGGGCGAAGCCGCAGGCGTCGGTGATCGCGCGCTGCTGCGGGTCGAGGAAACGCAGGACGACGACGTCCGCTACAGCGGGCGTGTCATCAGGATCATCGACAAGGCCAAGCTGCGCGTCCTTGGCATTTTCCGCAGTCTGCCGGCGGGCGGCGGTCGGCTGCTGCCAATCGACAAGAAACAGCTCGGCCGGGAGTTCGCGATTGCGCCAAGCGCAACCAAGGACGCGCTGGACGGCGATCTCGTCGCGGTCAGCGTGGTGCGGCAGGGCCGCCCGGGTCTCGCCACGGCGCAGGTCGAGGAAAAGCTCGGATCGCTCAAGAGCGAACGCGCCGTCAGCGTGATCGCCATCCACGCCCACGAGCTTCCCCATATCTTCCCCGGCGCGGTGCTGGCCGAGGCCGACGCTGCAAAGCCCGCAGAACTTGCCGGGCGCGAGGACTGGCGCAAGCTGCCGCAGGTCACCATCGATCCGGCCGACGCCAAGGACCACGACGACGCGGTCCACGCCGAGCCCGATACCGACCCAGGCAATCGCGGCGGGCATGTCGTCACCGTCGCCATCGCCGATGTGGCGCACTACGTGCGGCCAGGCTCCGCGCTCGACCGCGAGGCGCTCAAGCGCGGCAACTCGGTCTACTTCCCGGACCGCGTGGTGCCGATGCTGCCGGAGCGCATCTCCAACGATCTCTGTTCGCTGCGGCCCAATGAAAACCGTGCGGCGCTCGCCGTCCGCATGGTGATCGGCGCCGACGGGCGCAAGCGCTCGCACACGTTCCATCGCGTACTGATGCGCTCGGCGGCGAAGCTGCACTATGCCCAGGCGCAGGCCGCCATCGACGGCCGCACCGACGAGATTACCGGGCCGATCCTCGAGCCGGTGCTCAAACCGCTTTACGCCGCTTATGACGCGCTCAAGCGCGCCCGCGAGGCGCGCGGCCCGCTCGACCTCGACCTGCCCGAACGCAAGATCCTGCTCAAGCCGGACGGCACCGTCGATCGCGTCGTCACCCCCGAGCGGCTGGAGGCGCACCGGCTGATCGAGGAGTTCATGATCCTCGCCAACGTCGCCGCTGCCGAGACGCTGGAGCGCGCACGCGTGCCGCTGATCTATCGCGTGCACGACGAGCCTTCGCTGGAGAAGGTCGAGGCGCTGCGGCAATTTCTCGAGACCCTGCACATCTCGATGCCTAAGGGCGGCGCCATGCGCGCGGAACAGTTCAACCGCATCCTCGATCGCGTCAAAGGCCAGGACGTCGAGAAACTCGTCAACGAGGTGGTGTTGCGCAGCCAGGCCCAGGCCGAATATGCCGCCGAGAACTACGGCCACTTCGGGCTCAACCTGCGCCGCTACGCGCATTTCACCTCGCCAATCCGCCGCTATGCCGACCTGATCGTGCATCGTGGGCTGATCCGGGTGCATAACTTCGGTAGCGATGGCCTGCCCGACAACCAAGACACCGACGCGCTCAGCGAGATCGCGGCGCAGATTTCCGCCGCCGAACGCCGTGCCATGAAGGCGGAGCGCGAGACCAACGACCGGCTGATCGCGCATTTCCTGGCGGATCGCATCGGCGCGACGTTCGAGGGCCGCATCTCCGGAGTGACGCGCGCCGGCCTGTTCGTGAAGCTCGACGACACCGGCGCCGACGGCTTCATCCCGGCGCGCATGCTGGGCGACGAATACTTCCGCTACGAGGAAGCAGCCCACGCCATGGTCGGCAGCCGCAGCGGCGAGACCCACCGGCTCGGCGATAAGGTGACGGTGCGGCTGGTCGAAGCAGCGCCGGTTGCCGGCGCGCTGCGCTTCGAGCTGCTGTCCGAAGGCCGCAAGTCGACCCGGCCCGAGCGCTTGCCATCCGGCCGCCCGCAGGGCTCAGGCCGCACGCGGAGCGCCTACGGAAGACGTGGCCGATGACCGACCTCACCGAACGGTTTGCCACCGAAGCGCCCGGCGGCCACCCCAATCGGGTCCCCAAGGACGCGGCCACCCTGATCCTGCTCGACCGGACCGGACCCACACCCAAAGTGCTGATGGGCCGCCGCCACCATGGCCACGTGTTCCTGCCGGGCAAGTTCGTGTTCCCAGGCGGCAGCGTCGATCCGCGCGATCGGCAAATGACGGTCGGAACACCGCTCGATCCACGCCCCGAGAAAAAGCTGATGCACCAGGTGCGCCGGCCCAGCGTGCTCAAGGCCCGCGCGCTGGTGCTCGCCGCAATCCGCGAAACCTTCGAGGAGACCGGCCTGCTGCTCGGCTCAAGGCGCCCGCAGCCGCCGGCCGCCCCGTCCGGTCCGTGGTCGGCCTTCGCCGAAGCCAATATCCATCCGGACCTCGGCGGCATCCATTTCATCGCCCGCGCCATCACCCCGCCGCGGCGTTCGCGACGCTATGACACCCGTTTCTTTACCGCCGACGTCAGCGGGATCGCGCACCGGATCGATGGCGCGGTCGGGCCGGATGCCGAGCTCGTGGAATTGGTGTGGATTCCGCTGACCGAGGCCAAGAGCCTGCCGCTTTTGGCGATCACCGAGACTGTGCTGAAGGACCTGCAGGCGCAGATCGACGCCGGTTTCAGCCACGACCTGCCGGTGCCGTTCTATCGCATGCTGCACGGAAAACGCACGCGGGAGCTGCTCTAGCCGCGTTTCCTTGACATTCCCGGGACGGCCAGTAGGTTGCGCCCCAACAGACGAGAAACCTGAGGTTCGCCATGGCAAAAGCCGTCAGCACCAAGATCAAGCTTATTTCGAGCGCCGACACCGGCTACTACTACGTGACCAAGAAGAACTCGCGCACCATGACCGAGAAGCTGGTCATGAAGAAATACGACCCGATCGCGCGCAAGCACGTCGAGTTCCGCGAGTCCAAGATCAAGTAACCGCCTCGAACAGGCTGCTACGACCGAGGGCGCCGCGAGGCGCCCTTTGTATTTGCAGCGTCGCGAGCGCGGCTATGCCGCGGTCGGGCCGGTTGAGTTTCTTGGAAAAAGGTGGCCGGCCGGGAGCAATGTCATGAGGAGGCCACTCGCATCACTCCCGGCGCGGCCGAACCCTACGGATCCAGGAGATGCGGCGGACCTGAGCAGTCGTAGGGTTATCAGGGAGATGCTGGCCTCGACTCCGACTGGCTCGTCGGTTCCGCATTTGGGTAGTCGTGACAGCCGCTCCTTCGTGCCGCCAACCTATCGGCTCGACCGCCGAAAGCAATTTGATATCAGTCGTTTACCGTGATGTTCGCGCGTCAACCTTTAGCGTTATGGTTGACGCGCGCGGCGGCAGCGCACGAACGCGAAAAAATCTGAAAAACGATGCGGAACGACGCCGAAAACCTAGGCGGCGTCTGCGACCACGCGATTGCGGCCGTCGCGCTTGGCGCGATAGAGCGCCTGATCGGCGCGCTTGAGGATGTGCGCGGCGTTGTCGTCGGCGGTATCGAGCGTAGCGATGCCGATCGAAATCGTGACTTCGATCGAGGACGCGCCCTGCTGGATCGGGAACCGCTCGCTGGCAATCCGCCGGCGCAGCCGCTCGGCCACGATCGTGGCGACCGCCATGTCGGTTTCCGGCATGATGATGACGAACTCCTCGCCGCCGTAGCGACACGCGAGATCGATCCCACGAATGGATTTTCGCACCCGGGTGGCGAACTCGCGCAGCACGTCGTCGCCGGCGTCGTGGCCGTGATTGTCGTTGACCGACTTGAAGTAGTCGATATCGAGCACCAGCGCGGTCAGCGGCTTGCCGCGCGCGGCCGCCTGCTCGACCAGCGTGGAGAGATGGCTCTCCATGTAGCGCCGGTTGTAGAGGCCAGTCAGCGCGTCGGTGATGGCCATCTCGATCGACTGCTGGACGTTGTCACGCAGCCGCTCGGTGTAGCGCTTCTTGCGGATCTGGGTGCGCACGCGGGCGGCAAGCTCATTCTTGTCGATCGGCCGCAACAGGTAGTCGTTGACGCCGATCTCAAGCCCCCGGACCATTCGCGCGCTTTCCTCGCCGTCGGACAGCGCCAGGATCGGCACGTTCCGCGTGCGATCCAGCGAACGCACCTGGCTGCATAACCGCAGGGCGTCGTGGTTTTCGAGCGCGAGCGAGACGATCAGCAGGTCGTAATTGCCCTCGGCGGCATGAAACAGCGCCTCGTTCGGATTGGCCTCGACGTCGACCGTATGTTCCTCCGCCAACATCGCGGAGAGACGCTCGTAGGAGCTGACACGGTCGTCAACGATCAGGATGCGGCCGTGGCGGCCGCCGTCGGCCACCGCTTCATGCTCCGGGTTCTGGATGCCGATCTCCTTCGATGTGACCGCGCGCATGCGCAACTCGTCGGTCATCATCTTGAGGCGCGACAGCGAGCGCACTCGGGCGATCAGCGCGATGTCAGAAACCGGCTTGGTCAGGAAGTCGTCGGCGCCGGCCTCGAGACCACGCACCCGATCGGAGGGATGGTCGAGCGCGGTGACCATGACTACGGGGATGTGGTGGGTCACGGGATTGCTCTTGAGGCGGCGGCACACCTCGAAGCCGTCCATGTCCGGCATCATGACGTCGAGCAGGACGATGTCGCATTCAGCCTTTTCGCAGATCGCCAGCGCCTCGACACCGTTCATGGCAGTGGCGACGTCGAAATATTCAGCGGAGAGACGCGCCTCCAACAGCTTCACATTGGCCGGCACGTCGTCGACGACGAGGACGCGGGCAGTCATCGCTACTCCTCAGGCATTTCCCAGAAAATGACGGATCGTCTCGATGAACTTGCCGACCGAGATCGGTTTCGACAGATAGGCCTCGCAGCCGCCTTCACGGATGCGCTCCTCGTCGCCCTTCATGGCGAAGGCGGTGACCGCAACCACCGGAATGGACTTGAGCTGCGGATCGTCCTTCAGCCACTTGGTGACCTCGAGGCCGGAGACCTCGGGAAGCTGGATATCCATGAGCACGAGGTCGGGCTTGTGCTTGCGGGCCAGATCAAGGGCTTCGATGCCGTTGCGGGCCCCTACCGTGTGGTAGCCGTGCGCCTCCAACAGGTCGTGGACGAGCTTCATGTTGAGCTCGTTGTCCTCCACGATCAGGACGGTTTTGGCCATGCCCGCTCCGCCTTCCCCCTGCGCCTCAACGGCTTGCGGTGCCCACTGCGGGCACCCCAAACGTCACCCCGGTCGCGCTCGGGCATAATGTTTAACAATGGTGGAACGAAATGGTTACGGAAAGGAAAACGCAAGCCAAAATGCCCATCCAATCTGCCGGTGCTTTCGTGACCAGGGTTAACGCCGATCGCGCATCAAGGCGACAACATCGGCGCACTGTCTGATGTCGGACGGAGCGAAGACCGGTCGCATTCGTTAAACAGGCCGCGGCCGAGAGACGAAATGCGGTGGGGCATGCAGATTCGCTCTGATGACGGCCGCAATTGCGTTCAACGCCTTGATTCGCGTTGGCAATTTTTGGCTTGTCCCCAGCCTTCCCCACTGATGTCCCCAGGGTTTTACAAGGTTTTCCCCCAGACTTTCCCCAACTGCCGCAGCGATTGCTAAGCTTGCGCCGGAAAAAGCGGCGCTCATGAAAAATCGAAACCAGCGGCCAAGCGAAAAAGGCGGCAGCGCACGGCGCGACGCAGCGGAAGCACTTGCGGTTGAGGCGCTGGTGTTTCTCGCAGCCGAGCCGGAGCGGCTCGGCCGCTTCCTCGCAGTCACCGGCATCGGTCCCGAAGCGATCCGTGCCGCCGCGGCCGAGCCGAATTTTCTCGCCGGCGTGGTCGAGCACGTCATCGGCGACGAGCGGCTGCTGCTGGAATTTGCTGCTCATGCGCAAATCAATCCCGCCGAGGTCGCACGCGCTTCAGCCGCGCTCGGTGGACCGGATTTGGAACGGGACCAGCCCTGATGGCCGGCTTTTGCCGCGACTGTCTCGCCGACGCGGCAGCGGGCTCGCGGTGTCCGGCCTGCTTCTCGCCCCGGCTGCTTCGCCACCCGGAGCTCGACGCCCTCACCCTCGCCCATGTCGACTGCGACGCGTTCTACGCCACGATCGAAAAGCGGGACGATCCGACGCTCAACGACAAGCCGCTGATCGTCGGCGGCGGCAAGCGCGGCGTCGTCACCACCGCCTGCTACATCGCGCGAACCTTCGGCGTGCGCTCGGCGATGCCGATGTTCGAGGCGCGAAAGCTCTGTCCGCACGCCAACATCGTGCGACCCAACATGGACAAATACGCCGGCGTCAGCCGGCAGGTGCGCGCGCTGATGCTGGAGCTCACGCCGCAGGTCGAACCGATTTCGATCGACGAGGCGTTCATGGACCTCTCCGGCACCGAACGGCTGCACGGCACCAGCGCAGCGAAGACGCTGGCGCGCTTCGCCGCGCGCGTGGAGCGCACGCTTAGGATCACGGTGTCGATCGGACTTTCCAGCAGCAAGTTCCTCGCCAAAATCGCCTCCGATCTCGACAAGCCGCGCGGCTTCGCCGTGCTCGGGCGCGCAGAGGCGGTCGCGTTCCTCGCCAGCAAGCCGGTGTCGCTGATCTATGGCGTCGGCAAGGTCGCGCATGCCCGCCTGGCGCGCGACGGCTTCCGGCTGATCTCCGACCTGCAGAAGGCCGACGAGCGCGACCTGGTGCGCCGCTACGGCGTTGAAGGCCAGCGGCTCTCTCAACTCGCACGCGGCATTGACCTCAGACGGGTCAACCCGGAGCGCGAACGCAAGAGTGTCTCGTCCGAAACCACCTTCGAACGCGACATCGCATCATTTCGGCCGCTGGAAAAACGGCTGTGGGGGCTCGCGGAAGAGGTATCGGACCGCTTGAAGGAGAAAGAGCTGGCCGGCTCGACCGTCACGCTCAAGCTCAAAACCGCCGACTTTCGCATCCTGACGCGGGCGCACTCGCTGGAGAGTCCGACCCAGCTTGCCGGCAAGATTTTTGCCGCGAGTCGCGAGCTGTTGGCGCGTGAGATAAACGGTACCAGCTACCGTCTTCTCGGCGTCGGCATCAGCGCGCTCGCCGATGCCGCCGACGCCGATCCCGCCGATCTGATCGATCCCACCGGCACGCGGCAGGCCGCAGCGGAGCGCGCCGTTGACCGGGTGCGCGGCCGCTTCGGTCAGGAGTCCGTGATCAAGGGGATGGCGTTCAAGGAGAAGGATTGACCTGTCGGGTCACGGACAAGGCTTGTCACGGACAAGGCTTGGCGTCCTTGATCTCCAGCGATGTCATCTCGCCGCTGACGACGAAATCGCCGTAGTCGAGCAACAGCGAGCGCGATACGCCGTTCTCGTAGATCTCGAAGGTGATGGCATAGATCGGCGTCTGCTCGCCGCCCTTGCCGGTCTTGTCGAAGTAGCTGATCGTCGCCGGCCAGCGCGTGAGGCTCGCGAGCGCCGCCTGCCCGGCCGCCGCATCGCCCGGCTTCTTGTCATCGGCCACGATCGGACGGCCGATCACGGTCAGCGTGTCGTAGATTTTCTCGCCACTCTCCGACCCGTCGTAGACGCCGACTTCGAGAATGGTCTTGCCCTCGCGCGCGGCGGCCAGGATGCGGCGAATGTGCTCGGTCGGAAACACCAGGTCTTTGCTCAGCTCCAGCGACTTGTCGTTCGGCTTGGTCAGCCGCACGCCAATACCGTCCGGAACCCGTTCGGCCTGGCCATCGACCGCGTCCCGCAACTTGTCGTCGAGGAAATTCTGCGAATGGAAGCGCAGCCGCTTGCCCGCGCCCTCCTCCCAGGTGGTGGCGCGCAGGTCGCTGACCGAAACCCTGCCCTCACCGGTGTCGAGCTCGGACACCTGGCGGAACTGCAACGCGTAGCCCTCGCAGGCGCTGCCGCTGAAGTCGTACAGGATGCGGCCGCGCACGGCCTGCATCGGACGCTTGCCGCGCGTGGTCGCAAGCTTGAGATCGTAGACCGCCCGGTGCGGAACCAGCGCTGCCGCCCCGCCCTGCACGGCGGCCCCGGCCGGCGCCGGCAATGTCATGGCCGCCAGCACGGCGATCGCACAGGAAAGACGAACGGGGAAATCGGCCGGCTTCATTGCGAATCTCTCCTTGGGTCGCGCTCTGCGTGAAAGATAGGGCTGCGATGATGGCGCCGCAACGTCGCGCGTCCGGCCGGCGCTTGCCAGCGGGCGCGTGATCGGCGAAGAGAATGCGGCAATTTCATGGGATGCGCGGGGTCAACCGCGTCAGGAGGGACATCATGGCCGGAACGGTCGAGAAGAAGCTCACGGATCTTGGCATTGCGCTGCCGGCACCGGCTGCCCCGGTTGCCAATTACGTGCCGTTCGTGCGCACCGGCAAGCTGCTGATCATTTCCGGCCAGCTCTGCTTCGACCCCGAAGGCAAGCTCGTCGCCAAGGGCCGGCTCGGCGACGGCGTCACGATCGAGGACGGAGCCAAGGCCGCGCAGGCCTGCGCGGTCAATCTGCTGGCCCAGCTCAAGGCCGCGCTCGGCGATCTCGACAAGATCGCGCGCGTGGTGCGGCTCGGCGGCTTCATCAATTCGGCGCCGGGCTTTGTCGATGGACCCAAGGTGATGAACGGCGCGTCCGACCTCATGGTCACCGCGTTCGGCGACAAGGGACGGCACGCCCGCACCACCGTCGGCGTCGCCGCGCTGCCGCTCGATGCCGCGGTCGAGGTCGAGGGCATGTTCGAGGTCGTGTAGCCGCATGCCCGACTGGCTGACCGCAAGACCGGTGGCGCACCGCGGATTGCATGACGCAGCCCAGGGCGTGATCGAGAACACCGCATCAGCCTTCCAGGCCGCGATCGCCGGCCGATACGCCATCGAATGCGACGTCCAGATCAGCGCCGACGGCGAGGCGATGGTGCATCACGACGACGCGCTCGGCCGCCTGACCGAAGGCGCCGGCCGCCTCGATCAGATGCCGGCGGCGGAACTCAAGCGCGTGGCATTCAAGGCGACGCCCGACCGCATCATGACGCTCGGCGAGCTGTGCGGCCTGGTGGGCGGCCGCTCAACGCTGCTCATCGAGCTCAAGAGCCGCTTCGATGGCGACAACCGGCTCGCCGTGCGCACCGCGGAGGTGCTGGCGGGCTATGCCGGGCCGGTCGCGGCCATGTCGTTCGATCCGGGACAGGTGGCGGCGCTGAAGGACCTGGCGCCGGGGCTCACGCGGGGCCTGGTGGCGCAGAAGGCCGACCGGGCCCGACAGCACGACACATCCACGCCGTCGGCCCCGCGCTACGCCCTCCAGGCGCTGACCGCCCGGGTGCAGTTCCTGGCCTACCGGGTGCAGGACCTGTCATCGACTCTGCCCTTCATTTCGCGCAGAATCCTGGGCCTGCCGCTGCTGACCTGGACCGTGCGAACGCCGGCCGACCGCGCCCGCGCCGCGCGCTATGCCGACCAGATCATCTTCGAAGGCTTGCGGCCCTAGGAGATTTGCGGCCCTAGATGGACGATATTTCATCGCAACTGGATGGTTGCTGGGGCGTTGCCGTAAGGACAATTCCTTGAGGAGTGAGACCCAATGCCGATCCGCCCGCTCATCATCACCAGCCTGTTCGTTGCCGGCGCCGTGATGGCATCAATACCGGCCGCCACCGCCGCGCCGCGTCACCACCAGCCAGCGGCGCAAATGGATCAGGCGCCAGAGGTATCGGCCAAGAAAAAGGCCAAGCGCTCGCGCGGCAACGCCGCTTATGGCCGCGGATCGCGGATCGCCTGCAACCCGGCGGGGTGCTTCCCGGTGCCAGGCTATTGCACGATCACGGCGGCGAAAACCTGGGGCGGGACGCCGACCGGGTTCGACGCGGTGATTTGCCCGCGTCACTAAGTCAACGGGTTGTCAGAGCCGCAGTCGTCGCAAATAGTCGCAAGCGATGACGGACACGGATTTGCGACTTCGGGTGGTCGCGGCGATCGATCAGATCGGCGCTGCGGAGTGGGATTCCTGCGCCAATCCAAATTCTCAAGAGTCTGGATATAA
>CAMDEB010000050.1 GCA_945893085.1 Rhodoplanes serenus
ACGAGGTACGGATCGAGCACCTTGTAGAGCCCCTCCCACCACCACAGCGCCGCGGCAACCGCGGTGCCGAGCCCCACGAATAGGGCTTTCTATTGTGCGAACCTGACACTGTGAGTTTGTAGCCATTTGGCCGCTCTTCGTAGAGGCGCGTCTTTTGTGCCGGCCTGAAGCTCGTAGAAAATAAGCTCGCGCCTGCATTCATTTTCCAGGTCTTGCCAATCAAAGCGTCGGCCATTTCGCCCTCCCATGTTGCTAAACATCGCAATCGTATGCTATTTACAGTTGTATACAACCGTTGATGGTGCGTTGAATGCCTGCTACCGGCATCCATACCCCTGCGTCGTGGATATGGATGCCGCTCCCGCCTTCGGCGCGCCCCGGAATGAATGCGCGGGTGTCAGCCGATGGTGCCCAGCACCGGGAACGCCTCCAGCAGCCAGAAGCTCGCCGTGGTCACGAAGCCGGTGAGGAAGGCCACGCCGGTGAGCACCAGCAGCGCGCCCATGATCCGCTCGACATGCATCAGATGGCGGCGGAAGCGTGCGAGGAATTTCGCGAACGGTTCGACCGCGAACGCCGCCAGCAGGAACGGAATTCCCAAACCCAGCGAATAGACCGCGAGCAGGCCCGCGCCCTTGGCGACCGTCGACTCCGCAGCAGCGACCGCGAGGATGGTCGCCAGGATCGGCCCGATGCACGGCGTCCAGCCGAACGCGAACGCGAGCCCCATCACGTAGGCGCCCCACAGCCCGACCGGCTTCGCCACATCGACCTGCATCGTGCGCATCAGCCACGGAATGCGGAACAGCCCGAGGAAGTGCAGACCCAGGACGATAATGGCGATGCCGGCGACGATGCCGAGCTCATACGAATAGGCGCGGATCACCGAGCCGATCACGCTCGCGCTGGCGCCGAGCGCCACGAACACGGTTGAGAAGCCGGCGACGAACAGGCACGCAGCGAGCACAGTCTGGCGCTGCGAGCCGGTGCGCGGATCGTCGTCGGCGAGCCGCTCCAGCGAGGTGCCGGCGAGATAGATCAGATAGGGCGGCACCAGCGGCAGCACGCAAGGGCTGAGGAAGCTGACAAGCCCGGCGAACAGGGCGGCCAAGAGGGTCACGTCGGCTGTCATGGCCGCCTTGATGCATGGGGGCGTTGCACCGCGCAAGCGGAACAGCGGCCGCTGGCGGCGATGTGATCGACTGTTGATCTGGTATGGTTGCCGGCGGATCGAGAGTGGATGAACGGCAAATTGGCAAAAAATCTCATCACCGACGTCGCCGGCGTCCGCGTCGGCCATGCCGACGACCAGCGGCTGGGATCGGGCTCGACCGTCGTGCTGTTCGACCGGCCGGCCGTTGCCGCGGCCGATCTGCGCGGCGGCGCGCCCGGTACCCGCGAGAGCGCGCTGCTCGATCCGGCGATGACGGTGCAGCAGATCGACGCCGTTGCGCTGTCCGGCGGCTCGGCCTTCGGCCTCGATGCCGCCTCCGGCGCCCAGGCCTGGCTCGCCGAACAGGGCCGCGGCTTCGTCGTGCGCGGCGCCCGCGTGCCGATCGTCCCGGGGGCGATCCTGTTCGATCTGCTCAATGGCGGGGACACGAAATGGGGCCGGTATCCACCCTATCGCGAGCTCGGCTATCAGGCGATCGCGGCAGCCGCGGCCGACTTTGTGCTGGGCAGCGTCGGCGCCGGGCTCGGCGCCACCACCGCCGGTCTCAAGGGCGGCTTGGGTTCGGCCTCGGCGATGACGCGCGGCGGGATCACGGTCGGCGCGCTCGCCGCGGTGAATGCGGCAGGCAGCGCGACGATCGGCAGCGGCCCCTGGTTCTGGGCGGCGCCGTTCGAGCGCGACGGCGAATTCGGCGGTCGCGGCCTGCCGCAGGCCATGCCGCCCGATGCGCTGGCGTTCCGCACCAAGGGCCAAGCGAACGAAAATACCACGCTGGTGGTGGTCGCGACCGATGCAGTGCTGACCAAGGCGCAGGCACGCCGCTTGGCCATCATGGCGCAGGACGGAATGGCGCGCGCGCTGCGTCCGATCCACACGCCGCTCGACGGCGACATCGTGTTCGCCGCGGCGACCGGCGTCCATCCGCTGGCGGACCCGATGCACGCGCTGGCCGAACTCGGCACGGTCGCAGCCGACGTGGTGGCGCGCGCCATCGCACGCGGGGTCTACGAGGCGCGCGCGCTGACGTTTCCCGGCGCGCTGCCGAGCTGGAAAGACAAGTTCGGCACCTAGCGCCGCGTCAACGCTGGCGGTTGCGCCGCCGCGCGTATTTCAGCACGCGCCGGTCGCCGCCGAACATGATGGCAGCCATCACCAGCGAGATTGCGACATAACCGATGGTCATCGGCCACGATCCCCACTGGTGCACCAGGCCGACAATCCACGTCGCGGCCAACACGGCCAACAGGACTTCCTTCGCCAAATTCATCGATCCGTTCCGGGACAGTTGTTGATGCTGGGTTCTATGCAAGAATGCGGCCATCACGACCGGCCCCCCAATCATCAAGGCGCTCGGCGGCGTTCGACTGCACTGAAATGGCAATGCCCGAGCTTGGCGATCGTTCCCAAATGGGACACTGAACCGGGCCGTCCGCTGCGGCGTTGTTAAGCCATGCCCTCCACCGCCATTCGCAACTTTGACTATGACGAGGACGAGCAGCAGCTCGTCGTCACCTTCGTGACCGGCCGAACCTACGTCTACGAGGCGGTGCCGCGGGAGGTCTACGACGCGTTCCGGAGCGCCTCGTCGAAGGGCGGCTTCTTCAACCGTTTCATCCGGGACCGCTACCGCTTCAGCGAAGTGGCCCGCGCCGGCTAAGCCCCGAACCGCTCCGCCGCATAGGGCGCAGGGTCGCAGAACGGCGTCGCACCAGTCATCATGTCGGCAACCAGCCGGCCGGTGACCGGGCCGAGCGTCAGACCCCAATGGGCGTGGCCATAGGCCAGCCACAATCCGGGCTGGCCCGGCGCGCGGCCGATCACCGGCCGCGAATCCGCAAAGCACGGCCGGCTGCCGAGCCAGGGCTCCGCCTCGACCGGCTCGCCGAGCGGAAACAGGCCCTCGGCCGCGGGCATCAGCCGATCAAACTGCACCGGCGTCGGCGGCGCATCGCGACGGGCGAACTCCGCGCCGGTGGTGAGCCGCACGCCCTGCTCCATCGGCGCCAGGCAATAGCCGTTCTCGGTGTCGACCACCGGCCGCGTTAGCGCCGCGTTGCCGTGCGGGCGGAAGTGCCGATGATAGCCGCGCTTGACCGCGAGCGGCAGCTTGATGCCGAGCGGACCGAGCAGATCCGGCGCCCACGGACCGAGCGCGACCACGACCTCCTTGGCGTCGAGCGGCCCGCTATCGGTGTCGACGCGCCTGTTCGTCCCGGAGCGGCGCAGCGTCGCCGCGGCGCCCTTGAGGATCACACCGCCCAACGCGGTGAAGCGCGCCGCATAGGCCTTGGTGACCGCGAGCGGGTTCGACACGCTCGCCGCCGCCGGCCAATGCACGGCGTGGCGGAACACCGGCGCGAGCGAGGGCTCGAGCGTCCGCGCCTGATCGGTGTCGAGGGCGTGATGGGTGAGGCCGAACCTCGCCGCGACCTCGCGTTCGCGCGCGGTCTTCGCGAACGCCGCGTCGCTGCGATAGAGCTTGATCCAGCCGTCCTTGCGCAGGTAGCGCGTGGCGCCGGACTCCGCCATCAGCGCCTCGTGCTCGGCAACCGCGCGCGAAAACAGCGGCCGCATCGCCTCGGCGAATTTCAGGCTGCCTTCGACGTTGGTGTTGGCGCGGTAGGCCAGCAGCCAGGGCGCAACCTGCGGCAGGACCGACAGATGGTAATTCGCCTCCGGCGCGCGCTTCGACAGCACCCGCCACAGCGCCGAGAACCCCGAGGGGAAGGCGTGCGGGAACAGCGTGTTGCCCTCCAGCACGCCGGCGTTGCCGTAGGAGGTTTCCTCGCCCGGCCCGCGCCGGTCGATCAGCGCGACGCTAAGCCCGCGCTTCGCCAGATGCAGCGCGATCGAGGTGCCGACGATGCCAGCGCCGAGAACGATCGCGTCGGTTCGAGCCATGAGGAATTCTCCCGCCGATGACACCGCCTATGTAGGCGACGCCCTCGACGGCCGCCAGCGTGGCTGTTATTCCGCGAGCATGGCTCTCCTCGACAGGCCGGCTCCGGGATTGGCCTGGCTCGGCCGGCAAGGCACCCGGGCGGTCGCGGTGGCGATCGTGCTGGGGATCGCGTTGCCGCCGCTCGGCGCGCTGGCGCGGCCGTATTTCGCCGAGACCGTGGTGGTGCTGCTGGTTTTGGCGTTCCTGCGGGTGGATCCGGACGCACTGCGGGTGCAGTGGAGCCGTCAGCGGCTGCTGATCGCCGCCGCGGTCTGGACCATGGTCGCGGTGCCGGTGCTGGCGGGGTTCGGGCTGACCGCGCTCGGTCTCGGCTTGGCGTCGCCTGCGCTCCTGCTCGCGCTCATGCTCAACGTGGTCGCGCCGCCGACGTTTTCCTCGCCGGCGCTGGCGGCGCTGATCGGGCTCAACGCCGCGGTGTCGCTGGCGCTGTTGATCGCCTGCACCGCGGTGACGCCGTTCACCGCGCCGGCATGGGTCGGCGTGTTCGCCGGATCGGACGTGACGTTGCCGCCGGTCGCGCTCGGGCTCCGGCTCATCCTGATCCTGGCGGGCTCAGCCTGCGCCGCGATGGCAATCCGCGCCATCGCCGGCAAAGCCTGGGTCGAGCGCCAGGCCGAGCGCATCGACGGGCTCTCGGTCATCGCGCTGTTCGGCTTTGCAATAGCGCTGATGGGCGGCGTGCTGGCGAATGCGATCGAGAACCCGCTGCTGGTGATCGGGCTGCTCGCGCTGACGACGGCGGTGGCGCTGACCTTCAGCGCGGCGACCGCGCTGGTGTTCTTGCGCACGGCAGGGGCCGACACCGCATTCGCGCTGGCGCACGCCAACGGCAGCCGCAACATGGGGCTGATGCTGGCGGCGGCCGCGGGCGCGGTGCCGGAGCTGGTGTGGCTCTACGTCGCGCTGGCGCAGATCCCGATCTATCTCCTGCCGCTCGCCTTCAAACCGCTTGCGCGCAGGCTCGCGTCACGCGAGGCTGACGCCAAAGGGAGGATAAAACAATGAACCTGAAGCTCGTCCTCGCACTCGTCGCCTGCACGCTCGCGCCTTGGTCGGCGCAGGGCCAGGCGCAATACCCCAATCAGACGATCAAGCTCCTGGTTCCAGCCTCCGCCGGCGGCCTGCCGGACACCGTGGCGCGCATCATCGGCCGCCGGCTGCAGGAAAAGGTGGGTCAATCGGTGATCGTCGAGAACCGCACCGGCGGCAACGCCAGCGTCGCCGTCGCCGCGATGATGGCAGCACCGGCGGATGGTCACACGTTCATCGTGCAGGATGGTTCGATCTATACGATCAATCCGCAGATCCACGCCAACCTCACCTACAAGGCGCAGGACCTGATGCCGGTCGCGCTGGTCGCGCGCGCGCCGCTGTTCCTCGCCGTGCATCCGTCGGCCCCGGTCGGATCGATGAAGGAGTTCATCGACTACGCGCGGGCGAACCCCGGCAAGCTCAACTACGGCTCGTCGGGCGTCGGCAGCACGCATCATCTGTCGATGGAGGCGATCAAGGCGGCACTCAAGCTCGACATGACCCACATTCCGTTTAAGGGCACCGGCGAGTCCGTTCCCGCCCTGATCGGCGGCCACGTCCAGGTGCTGTTCTCGGCCTATCCGTCGCTCAAGGGCGTGGCCGAGCAAAACCGCGTCAGGCTGCTCGCGACCAACGGCGCGCAGCGCTCGGCCCAGGCGCCGGACGTGCCGCCGGTCGCCGACTGGATTCCGGGCTTCGACTTCGCGCCGATGATCGGACTCTATGCGCGCAGCGGCACGCCGCCGGCGATGATCCAGAAGATCGCCGCGGAGATCGCCGCCCTGGTGAAGGAGCCCGACATCATCCGCCAGTTCACGGTCACCGGGATCGAGGCGGTGGGCGGCAGTCCGGAGGAGTTCGGACGTGCGCTCAACGGCGAGACCGAACGCGTGGCGGCGGTGGTCAAGTCCGCCGGCATCAAACCGCAGTAGCGCCTGAATCGGCTGGGTATAGCGGGCGGCACACGTTGCCCGCCTGCCCTCCCCGTGTTACCCGACAGGCGCCGATACGGCTGAACGAGCAGCCAAAGAACCGCCTATGCCCCGCCCGCTGAAGATTGCGCCGTCGATCCTGGCGTCGGACTTTTCCAAGTTCGGCGAAGAGGTGCGCGCGGTCGAGGCCGCCGGCGCCGACTGGATCCACATCGACGTGATGGACGGCCACTTCGTGCCGGTCATCACCTTCGGTCCGCAGATGGTACAGGCGCTGCGCCCCATAACCAAGAAGACGCTCGACGTGCATCTGATGATCGCGCCGGCCGATCCGCATCTTGAAGCCTTCGCCAAGGCTGGCTCCGACATCATCACCGTGCACGTGGAGTCCGGGCCGCATCTGCACCGCTCGCTGCAGGCGATCCACGCGCTCGGCAAGAAGGCCGGCGTGACGATGAATCCGGCGACGCCGGTGGAGAGCATCGAGCACGTGATCGATGCCGTCGACCTCATCCTGATCATGTCGGTGAACCCCGGCTTCGGCGGCCAGGCTTTCATCCCGGCCGCGCTCGACAAGATCCGCCGCGTCAGCGCGCTGGTCGGCGGCCGGCCGATCGACATCGAGGTCGACGGCGGCGTCACCGCGGAAAACGCGCCGCAGATCGTCGCCGCCGGCGCCAACGTGCTGGTCGCGGGCTCCGCGGTGTTCAAGGGCGGCGCCGACAAGTATCGCGGCAACATCGCGGCGATCCGCCATGCGGCGGCGCTGGCGCGCGGGGAAGCGGCGTAGATGGGTGTTCTGATCGACGGCGTCTGGAACGACGGCACGCTCCCGGAGGAAACGGGAGCGGCCGGCGAGTTCAAGCGCAAGGATTCGAGCTTCCGCGACCACATCACAGCGGACGGCTCATCCGGCTTCAAGGCGGAGCCCGGTCGCTATCACCTCTACGTCGCGCACGGCTGCCCGTGGGCACACCGCACGCTGATCTATCGCGCGCTGAAGAAGCTCGATGGCGCGATCACCGTCGCCTATTCGGTGCCCGGATTGCGCGAGCAGGGCTGGACCTTCGAGGACGATCCCCGCTATCCGGACTGCATCCCGGACACGGTCAACGGCTTCCACTATCTGCATGAGGCCTACACCGCCTCGAACGCGAACTACACCGGCAAGGTCACGGTACCGACGCTGTGGGACAACAAGACCAAGCGGATCGTCAACAACGAGTCGTCCGAGATCATCCGGATGCTCAACGCCGCCTTCAACGAAATCGGCGGCGAGCACACCGATTTCTACCCGAAGCCGCTGCGCGCCGAGATCGACCGCATCAACGAGACGATCTATCACAACGTCAACAACGGCGTGTACCGCTGCGGCTTCGCCAAAACGCAAGCGGCCTATGAGACAGCCTACGACGGGCTATTCGCCACGCTCGACGAGCTGGAGGCGCGGCTCGGCAGGCAGCGCTACCTGGTCGGGCGGCAAATCACCGAAGCCGACTGGCGGCTGTTTCCCACGCTGGTGCGCTTCGACGTGGCATATTTCTCGCTGTTCAAGTGCAACCGGCAGCGCATCGCCGACTACCCGAACCTCAACAACTACATGCGCGAGCTTTATCAGGTGCCGGGCGTCGCCAAGACGGTGACGCCGCGCTACTACGTGATCAACTATTACTCGATCGCGCGCGTCAACCCGACCGGCATCATCCCCAAGGGCACGCCGGTCGATCTGGCCCAGCCGCACGACCGCGGGCGGCTGGCGGCGTGATAGGACCACATCGATGATCCCGCGCTACTCCCGCCCCGACATGGCGGCGATCTGGTCGCCGCAGACGCGCTTTCGCATCTGGTTCGAGATCGAGGCCCACGCCGCCGACGCCATGGCCGACCTCGGCATCATCCCGAAGGATGCGGCGAAGAAAATCTGGGCGAAGGGCAGCAAGGCCAAGTTCAACATCGCGCGGATCGACGAGATCGAGCGCGAGGTCAAGCACGACGTCGTGGCGTTCCTCACCCATCTGGCGGAATTCGTCGGGCCGGAAGCGCGCTTCGTCCACTCCGGCATGACCTCCTCGGACGTGCTCGACACCTGCTTCAACATCCAGCTCGTTCGCGCCGCCAACATCCTGCTCGCCGACATCGACAAGCTGCTCAAAGCGCTCAAGCGCCGCGCCTTCGAGCACAAAAAGACGCCAACGGTCGGACGCTCGCACGGCATCCACGCCGAGCCGACCACGTTCGGGCTGAAGCTCGCCTATGCCTATGCCGAGTTCGCACGCGGCCGCGAGCGATTGTTGGCCGCCCGCAAGGAGGTTGCGACCTGCGCGATCTCGGGCGCGGTCGGCACGTTTGCCCAGGTCGACCCGCGGGTCGAGGCGCATGTCGCCAAGGCGCTCGGGCTCGCGGTCGAGACGGTGTCGACCCAGGTGATCCCGCGCGACCGTCATGCGATGTATTTCGCGACGCTGGGCGTGATCGCCGCCTCGGTCGAGCGGCTGGCGATCGAGATCCGCCATCTGCAGCGCACCGAGGTGCTGGAAGCCGAAGAGTTCTTCTCAGCCGGGCAGAAGGGCTCCTCCGCGATGCCACACAAGCGCAACCCGGTGCTGTCGGAGAACCTCACCGGGCTCGCCCGCATGGTGCGCGCCTACGTGACGCCGGCGCTGGAGAACGTCGCGCTATGGCACGAGCGCGACATTTCGCATTCCTCGGTCGAGCGCATGATCGGGCCGGACTCGACGGTGACGCTCGACTTCGCGCTCAACCGGCTGGCCGGGGTGATCGACAATCTCGTGGTCTATCCGAAGACCATGCAGAAGAACCTCGACCGGCTCGGCGGGCTGGTGCATTCGCAGCGCGTGCTAATTGCGCTGACCAAGGCCGGCATGGCGCGCGAGGTCGCCTATCGGCTGGTGCAGAAGCACGCCATGGGGGTCTGGAAGGGCAAGTCGGACTTCCTCACCCTGCTCAAGGCCGATCCGAAGGTGCGCAAGGCGCTATCGCCGAAGGAGATCGAGGCTAACTTCGATCTGAAGTATCACCTCAAGCACGTCGACACGATTTTCAAGCGGGTGTTTGGGAAGAGCTGAGACCGCAGTCATTCCGGGGCGCGCCAAAGGCGCGAGCCCGGAATCCAGCGTCGGGCTCCGCCATTGCATCTGGATTCCGGATCGCGCGCTCCGCGCGCGTCCGGAATGACAAACCGAAACAAAACGGGCGGATGGAGGCTGCCCGTTTGCATTCGCGTTATGGGGTGAGCGTCAGTCCACCGTCACGCCGCTCGCCTTGATCGGCACGGCCCATTTCTCAATCTCGCTCTTGACGAACTGAGCAAGATATTGCCGCGACATGCGATCCTCGGAGACCACCTGGGCGCCCATGCCGAGGAGGCGATCACGCACAGCGGGCGTCTTTAGCGCCTGCACGACTCCCGCATTGAGCTTGTTCGCGATATCGTCCGGCACTCCCTTGGGCATAAACACGGCGCTCCAGGTATAGGCTTCTAAGTTGGGCGTGCCCTGTTCGAGCGCAGTCGGCAGGTCAGGCAGCACCGGCGAGCGCTCCTTCGTCATGATCGCCAGGCCTTTGATCGCGCCGGATTCGATATGCGGCTTTGCGGTATTGATGATTTCGCAAAGAAAATCGATACGTCCGCCGTGCAAGTCCTGCATGGCCGGACCAGTTCCCCGATACGGGATATGCGTGATGTTGAGGCCGAGCACGGAGGTGAGCACGACACATCCGAGGTGGGTGGCCGATCCAGGACCGGCCGAGCCAAATTGCATCTTGCTTTGGTTGGCCTTGGCGTAGGTGACGAACTCCTTGAAGTCTTTGACCGGCAGATCCTTGCGCACGGTCAGCGCAATCGGGGTCTCAGCCATCAAGGCGATGTGCGTGAAGTCGGTCACGGAATTGTAGGCTGGGCGCTTGTAGAGGGTTTGGTTCTGGGCGTGGGTGCCGACGCTGCCAACACCGAACGTGTAGCCATCTGGCGCCGCATCCGCGACGCGCCTGGAGCCGGTCATGCCCCCCGCACCGCCGACGTTCTCGATGATCACTTGCTGGCCTAGGATTTCGCTTAGGCGCTGCGCGACCACCCGATTGATGGTGTCCTGCGGTCCGCCGGCGGCGAACGGGATGATCATGGTCACCGGCCGGTTCGGGTAGTTCTGCGCGCTGGCGCCGGCGACGAGGCCAAACAGGGCGGCCAGCACGGCGGCTGTCACTCTCAACATGGCGTTCCTCCTGGTTGTTGGGCGCAGCCTTGCCCCGGTCCGTGGCAGCGGTCAAGACGCCAGGGCGTCCCAAATCGGGGCTGCCCGCCTCAATCGATCAGCATGCCGCTGGCCTTGATCGGCGCCGCCCATTTCTCGATTTCGCTGCGCACGAACTGGCCGAGATATTCCGGGCTGCGGCGCGCCGGCTCCGGGACTTCGGAGCCCTGCGCCTCGATCCGGGCGCGCACATAGGGCGTGTCGAGGGCCTGGCTCATCGCGGTGTTGAGCCGGCGGATGATCGGCTCAGGCGTTGCCTTGGGCAGGAACAGCGCATTCCAACTCGAAACCGCGAAATCCTTCAGCCCCTGCTCGGCCGCCGCCGGGACGTCCGGCAGGACCTTGGTGCGGGTCGGCGCCAGCAGCACGATCGGTTTGACGGTGTTGCCCTGGATCTGCGACAGCGCCGTCGGCAGCGGTTCGCACATGTAATCGAGGCGGCCGCCGACCAGATCCTGCAAAGCCGGCCCCGCGCCGCGATAGGGAACGTGCGTGGCCTGGATGCCCGTTGCCATGCCAAGCAGAATGCAGACCATGTGGGTGGTCGAACCGGCGCCGCCGGAGCCGTAGTGCATCTTCTCCTGGTTCGCCTTGGCGTAAGCGATGAACTCCGGCAGCGTGCCGACCGGCATGTCCTTGCGCACCAGCAGAACATAGAGGCCCTGGTTGACCAGGCCGACCGGCGCGAAGTCGGTCGCGGCATTGTAGAGCGGCTTCTTGTAGAGCGTCTGGTTGACGCCATGGGTGCCGAGGTTGCCCATCAGCAGCTGATAGCCATCGGGCGCGGCCCGTGCGACCCGGTTCGATCCGGTCATGCCGCCGGCGCCGCCGATGTTCTCGACGATCACCTGCTGGCCGAGAATTTCGCCGATGCGCTGCGCCAGCGTGCGGGCGTTGCCGTCGACCGAGCCGCCCGGCGCGAACGGCGCCACCATGGTGAGCGGACGGTTCGGCCAATCCTGCGCAAGGGCGCCGCCGCCGAGTGCGAGCAGGCCGGCAAGCGCCACACCGATCAGGATCCTTGTTAGGTCCTTGGCATCATCCACCCCGTGTCCGCCTGCATCGATTGCAACCAGACTTGCGCTCCGCCGGTGCCGGGTCACAAGGTCCGGCTTGTCGCCGCGCGTGGCGCCACGTATGACCAAAGGCAGGAGGTTGCCGATGTCTTCGACGCGTATCGCCATTGCCGGCCTGGGTGCGATCGGTCGCGCGGTGGCGCGCCGACTGACCGACGGCATGCCGGGTCTGAGTCTTGCCTGCATCGCAACCGGTAACGCCGAGAAGGCGCGCGACTGGCTCAAGGCTCAGAACATCGACTGCCCCGTGGTCGAGCTCGACGAATTTCCCGACTATGCGGACATTGCCATCGAATGCGCGCCGGCCGCGCTGATCGAAAATATCTGCCGGCCGATGCTCAGCGCCGGCAAGCAGGTGATGGTGCTGTCCTGCGGCGCGCTGCTACCGCGGCCCGAGCTGGTCGATCTCGCCAAGGCGCACGGCGGCCGCATCATCGTGCCGACCGGCGCGCTGCTCGGCCTCGACGCCGTCGCCGCCGCGGCCGAAGGCACCATCCATTCGGTGAAAATGACGACGCGCAAGCCGCCGAAGGGCCTGCACGGTGCGCCCTATCTCGTCGCCAACAACATTTCGGTCGAGGGACTCAACGCCGCGAAGCTCGTTTTCAGCGGCACCGCGCGCGAGGCCGCCGCCGGCTTTCCGGCCAACGTGAACGTCGCAGCCGCGCTCTCGCTCGCCGGCATCGGGCCCGACCGCACCATGATCGACATCTGGGCCGACCCCGAGGTCACGCGCAATTGCCACTCCATCGAAGTAAACTCCGACAGCGCGCGCTTCACGCTGTCGATCGAGAACATCCCATCCGAGAATCCGAAGACCGGCAAGAACGTCGCTCTGTCGGTGATCGCGTCATTGCGCAAGATGCACGCGCCGCTCGCGGTCGGAACCTGATCCCCACATCGCTTCACTCTCACCCATCGAGACAGACCCATGGCCAAGAAAGCTGTAAAGAAAGCCGCGAAGCAGCTCTCCTATCGTCTGAAAGAAATCAACGACGAACAGATGACACCGCTGCAGCGCAGCCTGCGCGACGCAATCTACTCGGGGCCACGCGGCATCCGTAAGAAGCTCACCGGCCCGTTCCAGATCTGGCTCAACGCGCCGGACTTCGGGTTGCTCGCGCAGGCGGTCGGCGCCCACGTGCGCTACAAGACCTCGCTGTCGCCACGGCAGTCGGAAACCGCGATCCTGGCCACCGCCAAGCTGTGGAAGGCGCAATACGAGTGGCACGCGCACGCGCCGATGGCGGAAAAGGGCGGCGTGAAGCCGAAGACCATCAAGGAGATTCAGGCCGGGCGCGAGCCGAAGTCGGCGGCGAAGGACGAGCGTGCACTGATCAACTTCGTGCAGGAGCTGTACAAGACCAAGCGCGTCAGCGACCGCACCTACAATCGCGTCCACTCGTTCCTGGGCGATGCCGGCATGGTCGAGTTCGTCGGCATCATCGGCTATTACGCGATGATCTCGATGACGCTCAACGTGTTCCGCGCTGAACTGCCGCCGGAGGCGCCGGTGCCGTTCGCCGAGCCGGCGTAAGCTGCGTTCAACCCGTGGCGGCCTGAGCTTCAGGCTGTTCCGGCACGCCGTCCGCGGCCGGCTCAGGCTTGGGTCGGTTCATCCGCGAATTCAAGAGCGAAATGAACCGCTCCTTCGGCATCGGCGGCGACAGCAGCACGCCCTGGCCGAAGTCGCAGCGCATGACCTGCAGCGCCTGCAGGTCGGCGACGTTCTCGATGCCTTCCGCCACCGCCACGCTGCCGAAGCGATGCGCCAGATCGATCGCGGTCTGGCAGATCGCGCCGTTGGTGCCCTCGGTCGCGCAGTTCTGCACGAACGTGTGGTCGAGCTTGAGCTCGGCGAACGGCAGCTCGCGCAGGCTCGCAAACGAAGAATAGCCGCCGCCGAAATCGTCGATCGAGACCGAGACGCCGCTGATCTTCAACTGCTTGGCGATCTCGTTGGCGAGCGTGATGTCGCGCGCGATCTGATCCTCGGTGACTTCGACGATCAGCCCGGGCCAGTGCGGAGCCAGTGGCCGGTTCTCGCGCACCAGCGTCGGCACCGGCAATTTGAGCAGCACCGCGACCGGCACGTTAATCGCCAGATGCAGATTGAAGCCGGCCTCGTCGAACGTCGTCCAGTCGCGCAGCGTCGTCAGCAGCGCATGCTCGGTGAGATGCGCGATGCTGGTATCGTCGACGCCTTGCAGAAATTCGCCCGGCAGCAGCACGCCGAGCATCGGATGGTGGATGCGCGCCAGCGCCTCGGCGCCGGCCAGACACTTGCGGCGCAGATCGATTTTCGGCTGATACCAGATTTCGAGCCAACCTTCGCGCAGCGCTTCGTCGATGGCGATGCGCGGGCGTGAGCCCCGCATCGAATCCACCAGCGAGCTGCGTTCGTTGTCGGTCAGGTTATCGAGCGATCCGGACCAGCGCTGCGGGTCGTCGCCCGGCTCCCGTGCCGTCATGGCCCCACTCTCTCGACGGTTGCAATCGTCGTGGCCGTAATAGCCCAACAATCTTAACCAATCGTGATGTACCGCGTCTGACAATCGGGGATTACGCAGATGGGGCCTGGATTTAGGCCGAGTTAATGGCCCTGATGCGTGCCATGCGCCGGCGCCGGGCCGGCGATCGCCTCAACGGAATATTCGACACTGACCTTGCCTGCCTTCTCGAACACCAGGGTGCCCTTGAGCCGCTGGCCCTGGGCGAGCGGCTGCTTGAGGTCCATGAACATCAGGTGGAACGAGCCGGGCTTGAGCTCGACACTCGCGCCCGGCTTGACCTCGAGGCCTGCGGGCAGCGGCCGCATCTGCATCACGCCATTCACCAAGCTCATCTGATGAATCTCGAAGCGCCCCGCGGCCTCGACCGAGCCGCCGATCAGGCGGTCGGCGGTGGCGCCGTTGTTGGTGATCTTGAGATAGCCGCCAGCGACCGAGGCGCCCTTGGGCGTGGCCCGGGTCCAAGGGTGATCGACCACGAGCGAGCCGACCTTGTAGTCATGAGCCAAGCCTGCGCCGGCGACGAGCGTCACCAGCAATCCGGCGGCAAGAAGCGCGAAAGCACGATGGGAGCGAGCCATGCCCGCCTGCATATAGGCGGGCGGCGCATGAGCGTCCAGGCCGCCGGCGCTCAGGCGGAGGACGGATAGCGGCGGATCAATTGGGTCTGCTTGACCAGCAGGCTGATGAACTGGCCCGCAGTCGTCGGCTGGAAGCCGCGGGCGCGGTTGCGCTCGCCGATCATGAACAACAGACGCTGCTGCGCCAGCAGCCGGCGGTAGGCTTCGCCGACCGGCAACTGCGGGTCCCACACGTCGATCGCCTCGCCGCCGATGCCGTTGACCTCGACGATCGAGAACTCCTCGCCGCGCATCAGCGCGTCGGCGCTGGCGAAGCGGACGTCGAACCGCCCGTAATGGAACTCCGGCATGCTGCGCGCGATTGCGTCGAAGCGCTCGACCAGTTGCGGCGTGATGAAACGATGCGCGTCGCGGTACAGGCCGCCCGCGCGCTGGTTGCAGATCAGCGCGATCTGCACCACCTCGCCGCGCGCCGGCACGCGATCGAGATTGTGTTTGCCGAGGCCGTTATGGGTCGGGTCGAAGCCGAGATGCAGGTGCGCCTTCCAGCGCGCCCGCGCGTCCTTGCGGATCAGGTCGCGCAGCGGCTGACGGCCGTCGCCGACCACGTGCGGGAAATAGCGGAAGGCGAGCGAGATGATGCCGCCACGCTCCGCCCCCGGCACGCGCGCGTACAGCACCGCGGCTTCGGCCGCATGCGGCACGAACCGCTGCAGGATGACCTGCTCGCTTTCGGGGAATTGGGTGAGATAGGCGCGCAACGCCGGCATGCCTTCGATGCGGCGCACGCCGTAGCCGTGCCAGCCGATGTCGGGCTTGGCGATCAGCGGAAAGCCGATGCCGGCATCGGCGAGCAGGCGCGCGGCGGCATCGAAGTCGGCATGCTGGCGGGCGCTGCGCTTGAGCACCACGAAATCCGCGACCCAGCAGCGCTGGTCGGCAGCGACGCCGGCGAGGCAGTCGCTCTTCGACTCGCCCCACATGCCCCCGGTCGGGATCGACGGGTTGCACGCGCTCGGCAACGTCAAGCTGCGATAGCGCAGTCCGAGCACGATCCAGGACAGCACCAGCGGCAGATAGAACAGCATCGGCGGGATGCGCTCGGCCAGCGCCACCTTGCGATCGAGGTCGGCGAGCGAAGGCATGCCGCGATGGCCGAGAGCAGGCGCCGCGACCGGCGGCGCGGCGACGGCCATGTCCTTGATGCCGCGGAATGCGAACACCCGCTGGCGCGCAAATCCCGCAATGGTCAGCACGCCGAACAGCAGCGGCCAGGTCCAGATGCCGACGCTGGCGTCGAGCGCTTCACCGAAGGCGATGGCGAGGTAGAGCATGAGCGGCAGGTAGAGCGCCGAGATCAGCAGGCTCGCGACGGTGAA
>CAMDEB010000051.1 GCA_945893085.1 Rhodoplanes serenus
AAAAAATACGACAAGGATCTTCGCCGCATCTTCTCCGACGACCGCAAGCGCCGCCGCTCCGTGGCGGCGTCCACGTTCCTCCGCAAGCACCGCGCGGAGATCAGACGGATTGTCGCGAAGTGGACAGGGGAGTATCAACTGACACTCGATTCGGTGCTCGACGACATGATCGTCCGGTGCCGCGAGCTGAAGTTGCGGGCGGTGGGTCCTGAGCGGCAACTGATCCGGGATTTTACAATCTTGCTGACGGCCAAGACCGTGCAATCGCTTTACGGCTCGTCGCGGCGACGGTGGTTCGCGCTATGAGACGCCTCCGTGTTCTGGTGCTGATGCATCCGGAACTGGTGCCCCCTGACTCGCTCAAGGGCCGCAGCGAGCAGGAAATTCACGTCTGGAAGACCGAGTACGACGTCGTGACCACCTTGCGTGCGTCCGGGCACGAGGTTCGTCCGCTCGGCGTCAGCAACGAGCTCAAGCCGATCCGCGACGAGATCGAGAGCTGGAAGGCGGATGTGGTCTTCAATCTGCTCGAGGAGTTTCACGGCGAGGCGGTCTACGATCAGAACGTCGCCAGCTATCTCGAGCTGCTTCGGATTCCCTTCACCGGGTGCAACCCGCGCGGCCTGATGCTCGCCCGCGGCAAGGACCTTTCAAAAAAGCTTCTGACCTACCACCGCATTCCATCCCCGGCCTTCGCCGTCTTCCCGATGCGGCGCAAGATCAAGCGCCCGGCGCGCCTCGGCCTGCCGCTCATCGTCAAAAGCCTGAACGAGGATGCGTCGATGGGCATCGCGCAGGCGTCGGTGGTCGACACCGATGAAAAGCTGGTCGAGCGCGTCTCCTTCATCCACGAGCGGATCGGCACCGCCGCGATCGCCGAGCAATATATCGACGGCCGGGAGCTCTATGTCGGCGTGATCGGCAACGAGCGGCTCCGTGTGCTGCCGATCTGGGAGCTTCAGTTCGGCAGCATGGCGCAGGGCGCGCACCGGATCGCCACCGAGAAGCTCAAGCACGATCTCGGTTATCAGGAGCGCCGCGGCGTCGATCAAGGTCCGGCCGAGGACCTGGCGCCGCCGCTGCGGGAGCGCATCAACAAGACGGCCCAGCGGATCTACCGGACGCTGGAGCTCGACGGCTATGCCCGTATCGACTTCCGCCTGTCGGCCGACGGCATCCCGTACTACATCGAGGCCAACCCCAATCCCGAGATCGCCAAGGTCGAAGAGTTCGCCCGGGCGGCGGCCCATGACGGGCTCGCGTATCCCGATCTGCTGAATCGGGTGCTGGCGCTGGCGATGGGCCGGGCGAAGACCGCGGGGATTTGAAAGCGAAAATTTGTCTTGAGAAAGGTGATGAACTCACCGCCAACAGTCGACATACCTGCGGCTATTCGATCACCGCGTCGGCGCGGGCGAGCAGCGTCGGCGGCACGGTAAGACCCAGCGCGTTGGCGGTTTTCAGATTGATCAGCAGTTCGAACTTGGTTGGCGCCTGCACCGGCAGGTCGGCCGGCTTCTCGCCTTTGAGGATGCGGTTGACATAGGAAGCGCCGCGCCGGAACAGGTCGACGGCGTCAAAACCGTAGGCCATCAAGCCGCCCTCGATCGCGTAATTGCTGAAGGCATACACCGCAGGCAGGCGGTGGCGAGCGGCCAGCGAAAATATCCGTTGGCGAGCAACGCTGTTGATCGCGGTGGGCAGCACGATCAGGGCGCCGCCTGGCTTCTGCGCGAACGCGGCGACAGCGGACTCGATGTCGTCGGACGGCTGGCGCAGGATCAACGTGGTTGGTTGCACTCCCGATTGCGACGCGAGGCTCTCGATCTCACGCCAGATTCCGGCAAATGCCCCGAAGGCTGGGTCCAGGATTCCCGCGACCTGCTTCAAGCCAGGCGTGACCTCCCGAACCAGTTCCAGCCATTTTCCTCCGATCTCCGGCTCGAACGTGCTGAAACCGGTGGTGTTGCTTCCAGGCCGCGCCTGGCTCTCCACAATGCCTGCGCCGACCGGGTCAGTGACAACAACGAACACGACCGGGATGCTCCGTGTGGCTTTTTTCAGCGCGACCGATGCCGGCGTGCCGTGGGCAAGGATGACGTCCGGCGCCAAAGCCACCAGTTCCGCCACGCCTGCTTGCGCGCGCGCAGGGTCGCCGGCGCCCCATCGGTAATCGATGTGAATGTTGCGGCCCTCGATCCAGCCGAGTTCCTGGAGACTCTGCCGGAGGACACGGGCCCGAGTTTGCCCCTCGGCATCGCTCTCGCTGGCGACCATGAGCGCGCCAAGGCGCCGCATGCGCTCCTGTCCGCGCGCCGCGAGTGGCCACGCTGCCGTCGCGCTGCCGAGCAGCCCGATGAACCGACGACGATGCAACGGGCCTGCCATCTCGATCCTCCTCTGAACACGGAAATATAGCAGGCGCGACGCGGCGATGTGTGAGAAATGGCACACATCCGAGGCTCCTTTGGGTCACAAGCGGACTTAAGCAATTGATCCGCTCATGTCCGCTTGGTGCCAAAAGCCGTCATCCGATACTGGATCGCACAATCGGCCACCCTTGTGCCGCCACCAGCGCCAACCCGGAAACCACCAGAAGCACCAGGATCACCTTGCGGAATGCGACATCGTCGAGCTTTCCATACAGCTTGAACCCCAGCCACAGACCCGCCAACATCGCGGGAAGGCCGAGCAGATACAATCTGACTGTTTCCGCGCTGATGGTGCCGGTGACGCTCAACGATATTCCGGTCATGACACTGGTCGCCAGCATGACCGGCTGAAACACGGCGCGCTGCACGTCCTTGGTCCAGCCGCGCAACTGACACCAGACGGTGATGATGAAGCCCGGCAGTCCGGTCAGCCCGCAAAGGATCCCGTTCAGGAATCCGACGCCGCCGTCGGCCGCAACGTCAGCTTGCAACGGCTTGAACGCCGGCTGCGCCAAACCGTAGATGCCGTAAACGATCAGCAGCAAGCCCACGCCGCTGCGCATGTGGCCTGGATCGATATAGGTGAGCAGCACCGTCCCGATCGGGACGCCGACCGTGCCGCCGATGATGAAGGGCGCCACGTTCCGCCAGCTCAGCGAGCGCCGCAACTTCCAGACGCCATAGCCCTGCGTCCAGAGGCTGTAACCGACGATCAGCGTCGTCGTTTGAATCGGCGTGATGAGGTGCAGCCATACGGCGGACACGATAAAGCCCATCGCAAATCCGGCCAGGCCGGATGCGAACCCACCGATGAATGCTGCGAGAAGAAAAAGTCCGAGAACAATGCCGTCCATGGCTCGCTCCTGTGTTGGAGGCGAGCAGCGCTTGGATGGCGGTGTCCATCTTGAGGGGAGGCCGCGTTTCCCCCTGTTCCGCAATGTCGGTCAGCGTTGCAAAAAAATCAGGGCCCAGAACACATGATGTCCCCTCCTTGCGAAGGAGACGGTGCTTGGGCCCGCGAGCCTGGAAGAACGGGGCGACCGTCGAAGGCCCCGCTGCGTTTCAATAGCGCATTATGCTCCGGTGTGCAAATGATGCGGGAATTGCGCAATCGGATGCTGGCGCCGGCGATGGGACGGACGAAGTCTGCGGGGATTTGAAAGCTGGCAGCTTGAATGCCGCGATCTGCCAGCGGCGTCATTGCCGGACCGCCGCGCAGCGGCGTGATCCGGCAATCCATCTCTTTAAGAACGCCTTTTTTGATTTGATGGATTCGCGGGTCAAGCCCGCGCATGACAGGTCGCTGCTGAGCGAAGTGCTACGGAATCTTCTTCACCGGCTTGGTCGGCAGGTTGAACACCTTCGCGGCCGTGCCGCCGAGGATGTTGCGCTTGGCCTGATCGCTGAGGAACGGCAGGTCGTAGATCGTGCTCGGCAGGTCGAAGTCCCAGTGCGGATAGTCCGACGACCACACCAGCTGGGTGTCGGCCTTGATCATCTTGAACGTGGCTTCGAGGATCGACAGGTCGGCCGGCATTTCCATCGGCTGCGTCGAGTAGAACATCTCCTGCATGTATTCGCTCGGCTTGCGCTTGAGCTGCGGGCAGTCCGAGGTCCGCATCATGAAGGAGTGATCGAGCCGCTGCGCCAGCGAGGCGGCCCAGGTCAGCCCGCTTTCGATCCACATCACCTTGAGCTTGGGGAAGCGCTCGGGCAGGCCGTTCACCACCCAGTTGGTCATGTGGATCATGTTGAAGAACATGAAGCCGAGCGCGTGCACCGAGATGAAGCGGTTGGTCATCGACAGCGCGCGGTCGTCCCAGTTGTAGGCGGCGTGGAACGAGATCGTCTTGCCCATCTCTTCGATCAGGGCGTAGGTCTTGATGAAGGCGTTGTCGTGCACCGGCTTGTAGCGCGGCGACGTCACCATGAATCCGACCACGCCCTTGCGGTCGCCGAACTCCTGCACCGTGCGATAGGAGGCCTCGGGATCGTTGAACGGCAGATAGAGCATCGACACGATGCGCGGCTCGTGCGCCAGCACGTTGTCGCAGAGCCAGCGGTTGTAGGCCTGCGCCATCGCCGCCTCGATCTCGGGCACCGGATGCGCGCCGAGGAACAGCATCGGCGTCGGAAACAGGCAGGCGTAGTCGACGCCGATCGCGTCCATCCAGTCGAGCGTCATGCCGATGTCGCGATGCTTGGCGGCGCGCGGCTTCTCGATGCGGCGGCCCTTCTGCCGGGTGATGCGGCCGGCCAGGTTCTGCGTGCCGACCTGGGTGTTGAGCAGACCGGTGCTGCGGCCGGCGCTCTCGACCGCGTCGCGGCGGATCACCGGGTTCTCGATGTATTGGAAGACCTCGGCGTAGTTCTCGTTCTCGTAATGGTGCGAGTCGACGTCGATGATCAGGAAATCCTGATAGTTGCGCTGCCGCGCCTGCTCGCTGGCATGCTCGAGGTGCTTCGGCGTGGAGAACTCGTCGAACCGGACGGGGCGGGTTTCGTTGCGCGGCATGTCCATGGACGTGCTCTCCCTCTCAGGCGACGACGTAGATTTCGTCACCGCGCCGGACGACTTCGAACTTGCGCAGTTTCTGCTTGCGGTCGCCGATGCATTCGCCGGATTTGATGTCGTATTCGTAGCCGTGCCACGGGCACACGAAGTGCACCTCGTCGCCGAATTTCTGGCCGTGATAGAGCCGGTCGGCGCCGACGATGTCGACGACGTTGTTGATCAGCAGGCCCTCGCAGGCCGGGCCGCCCTGATGCAGGCAGGTGTTGCTATAGGCGTGGAACTGGCCGTCCTTGTGGAACACGCCGATCTCGCGCTTGCCCGCGGTCAGAATGCGGCGGTCGCCGTCCGCCATTTCCGAAGCCTTCGCGACGAACCACTCGGCCATGCCTTGCTCCAATAATGGGTGCCGGAACGTACCGAACGCCAGCGCCTGCCGCAACGGGACAGAAGCATGGCAGCCACGTTGATTTCATCCCGCCCAGACGCCATGCTGGACCGCAACAACAAGCCGCAATCGGCGGAAAAGCTGCAAAGGGGAGGCTGCCATGACCATCAGAACGTGGGCTGGCGCGTGTGCCGTAGCGGCTTGCGCGCTGCTGGGCGCGCCGGCCGGCGCTTCGGCGCAGAACTATCCGGACCGGCCGGTGCGCATGCTGATCGCCTTTTCGCCGGCCGGCGCCATCGACATCCTGGGCCGCCTCATCGCGCAAAAGCTTTCCGAGCTATGGGGCCAGCAGGTGGTGGTGGAAAACCGCCCCGGCGGCGGCGGCAACATCGGCGCCGCGTCCGCTGCGGCGTCGCCGCCCGACGGCTACACGCTGCACTTCGGCGCGCAGACGCTGGGCACCAACGTCACGCTGTCGCCGACCACCGCGTTCCATCCGGTCACCAGCTTCGAGCCGATCATGCTGGTGAGCACCGCGCTTGAAGTGTTCATGGTGGCGAATGCGACGCCGTTCAATTCGGTCAAGGAGGTGGTCGACTACGCCAAGGCCCACCCCGGCAAGCTGAACTACGCCTCGGTCGGCATCGGCACCAGCGCGCACCTCGCCACCGTGCTGTTTAGCGACGTGGTCGGCATCAGGATGCAGCACATCCCCTACAGCCAGATGTCGCAGTCCTACGCCGATATCTTCTCGGGCCGCACCGAAATCTGGTTCACCACCGCGGGCGGCTCGCTGCCGCACGTGCGCTCCGGCAAGGTTCGCGCGCTCGCGGTCAACGGACCGACGCGCTCCAAACTGCTGCCGGAGCTGCCGACCATGATCGAGCTCGGCATCAACATGAAGGACGAGTCGAGCTGGTACGGCTTCTTCGCGCCCAAGGGCACGCCGAAGGCGATCATCGACAAGGTCAACCGCGACCTGCAGACGGTCATCGACTCGCCGGACATGCGGGAGCGCGAGCTGCAGCTCGGCTACCGCTTCATCGGCGGCTCGCCGAACAAGCTCGCGGAGCATCTCAAGGCCGAGATCGCGAAATGGGAACAGCTCGCGCAGAAGGGCTCGTTCAAGTGAGACGGGGACGGCGCTGGTGACGCTGCGTTCGCTCGGCGCGCTTCTCCTCGCCGTCGGCATTGCGCTCGGCCTGAGCGCGAGCGCGTCGGCGCAGACCTATCCCGACCGCTCCGTCCGGCTGGTGATCGCGTTCTCGCCGGGCGGCGGCATCGACGTGCTCGGCCGCATCCTGGGGCAGAAGCTCAGCGAGGCCTGGGGCCAGTCGGTGGTGGTGGAGAACCGCGCCGGCGGCGGCGGCAACATTGGCGCGGTGGCGGCGGCGCAGGCCGCGCCCGACGGCTACACCCTGCATTTCGGCGCGCAGTCGCTGGCGGTCAACGTCACGCTCGCGCCGGCCGCGGGTTTCGACCCGGTGCGGGATTTCGAGCCGATCATGCTGGTCGGCACCGCGCAGGACATCATGATCGTGCCGCCGGATTCGCCGTTCAAGTCGGTCAACGACCTGATCGACTATGCCCGGGCCAATCCGCGCAAGCTCACCTACGGAACCATCAGCAGCGCGTCGAGCAGCCATCTGGCGGTGTCGCTGTTCAGCGGGCTGGTCGGCATCCGGATGCAGCCGGTGCCCTACACCCAGGCGTCGCAGATGACGACCGACCTCATGGCCGGCCGCATCGACCTGCAGTTCCCGACCACCGGCGGACAGATCGGCAATGTCACGTCCCGCCGCGTGCGCGCGCTCGCGGTGTCCGGCAAGGCGCGCGCCAGGATGCTGCCCGAGGTGCCGACCTTGGAGGAGCTCGGCATCAAGTTCGAGGACGAGGCGAGCTGGTACGCGCTGCTCGCGCCCAAGGGCACGCCGAAGGAGATCGTCGCCAAGATCAACCGCGACATGGAGCGCATCCTGGCGCTGCCCGACGTCAAGGAGCGCGAGGCGCGGCTCGGCTTCCGCTTCATCGGCGGGCCGCCGGAAAAGCTTGCGGCGTTTCTCAAGAGCGAGATCGCCAAATGGGCCGAGGTCGCCAAGAGCCCGGCGTTCAGCGGGCAGTGAGCATGGCGCCATCCGCCGACGAGGACGCGATACGGCTGATCGAGACCCGATTCAACGACGCCTGGAACCGGCACGATCCCGCCGACATGGTCGAGTCGCTGGTCGAGGACGCGCAGTTCATCACCGTCAACGGCGCGTGGGTGAGGGGCCGCGCGGAATTGCAGACGCTGATGGAGCGGCTGCACGCCGGGCCGTTCAAGGACAGCCGGCGCGAGACCTTTGCCTCCGAAATCCGCTTCCTCGCGCCGGATGTGGCGATGGTCCACTCACGATTCCGGGTCTCCGGCGACGTGATCGAGGACGGCCGCGCGATCACCCGCGAAGGCGTCGGCATCCGCGTGGTGCGCAAGCAGGATGGCCGTTGGCGAACCGTCGCGGTGCAGAACACCGACGTGGTGAACCGGCGGCTTTGACGCTAGCGCGGCTCCAGCCCCTTTGCCTGCCACACCGGGATGGTCTGCGGCGCGGTGAGGTGCGCCAGCAGCGCGCGTGCCGCCGCGGCCTCCTTGGCGTCGGCCGGAATGCCGGCCGAGTAGATCGTGAAGATGCGCAGGGTCTCCGGCAGCCGGCCGACGACATCGACGCGCGGCTCCGACATCAGCTCGGAGATCTGCTGCAGACCGATCTCGGCGTCGCCGCTGGCGACCAGCGCGCTGACCCGGCCGTTCGGTCCCCCGGCGGCGTACTTCGCCTTGCCGGCGATTTCCGCCGCGATGCCGAGCTTCTCGTACATCTTCACCAGATGGGCGTTGGTGACGCCGCCGCTCGCCGGTCCGACGAAGGCGATCGACTTGGCGGCGACCAGCGTACGCTTGACGGCATCCGGCGACGAGATGTCGGGCTTAGCCGCGCCCTTGCCGACAGCGACGCCGACCTCGGTGCGGGCCACGTCCTTGCGGGCGCCGGACACCTTGCCGGACTTGATGAGCGCGTCGATGCCGTCGTCGGAAATGACGATGAGATCGGCCGCTTCGCCATCGGTCAGCCGCTTCGAAAGCGGGCCGGTGGGGCCGTAGGTGACGCGCAGCGTGTGTCCGGTTGAGCGCTCGAACGCCGGCACCAGTTCGTCGATCACCGGCTTCATCGCGGTGGTGATGAGCGCCTTGATCTCGGCGCCCTGCGCGCTGCCGCTCGCGGCCATGACAACTCCCATTGCGATCGCAATCCCGATCTTGCGCATCATCATCCGCTCTCCATGCCCTTGGCCTTCATCACCGCGGCGGCGGCCGGGGTGGTCAGGAACGCGATCAGCGCCTTGGCGGCGCTGGAGTCCTCGGCGGTGGTGGAAACCCCGGCCACGAAGCTGGTGATGGACTGAATCTCGCTCGGCAGCGGACCGACGATATCGATGTCGGGCACCGCCATCAGCTCCGGAAGCTGCTGCACGCCGATGTCGGCCTCGCCGCGCACCAGGAACAAACCGATCAGGCCGGCAGGGCCGCCCTGGCCATACCTGGTCTTGGGCTTGACCGCTTCTGCGATGCCGAGCGTGTCGAAAATCTTGGCGAGATGGATGCCGCTCTGCCCGCCGCCGACCGGATTGCTCATCGCGATCGCCTTGGCTGCGAGCATCGCGTCCTTGAACGCCGCCGCCGAGGAAATGTCCGGCTTCTTCGCGCCCTTCTGGACCGCGACACCCATGCCGGATCGTGCGATGCCGGCGCGGCTGCCGGGCACCACCTTGCCGTCCTTGATCAGGTCCTCGAGGCCTTCGCCGGTGACGATCGCCACATCGAATGTTTCGCCGTCGGCGATGCGCTTGGCGATCTGCCCGGACGGGCCATAGCTTGCAACCAGCTTGTATCCATTGTGACGCTCGAACTCGGGCGCGAGCTGCTCCAGCGTCGTCTTCATCGCGGTGGTGCTGAGCACCTTGATTTCAGCCGGCATGATACGCGCTACCAAGCTCCATTCCCGGCACGGCGCCGCGCGGGCCGGTTCTCGTGCGATCCATGATTGAGCTTCCCGCCGATTTCGGTGAATTACACTCCTATCCGGCGAGGGCTTCAATCGCCCGAGCCCCGATTGTTGTGGGGGTTTAGCGTCCACAGGCCGATCAAATGTCCGGCAAGGCTGGGGAATCACGGTTGCCTTCACCCCCGGCGCGTGGGAACAATCCGCCGCGATTAGCATTGATGAGTCGCAAAATTGATTGTCTGTTTTCTCCCCTTCCGACGTGGAGATGGCAATGCCGCGCGCAGCCGCGTCCCTGCTTGACCGGGATGTAGCCGAGCCGGGCGCGGACCTTCGGCGCTCCGATCTGCGAAACAAATGGGCAGAGGCGTTCCGTGCCGTGCGCGCGGAGACCGAACGCCGCGCCGCGCCGCTGTCGGACGAGGATCAGGTGGTGCAGTCGATGCCGGACGCGAGTCCGGCGAAATGGCATCGCGCGCACACGACATGGTTCTTCGAGCAATTCCTGCTGCAGCCGAACGTCGCGAATTATCGTGCCTTCGACGGTCGCTTTGCCTTCCTGTTCAATTCCTATTACGTCGCCGCAGGTCCCAGGCACGCGCGGCCCGAGCGTGGGCTGGTGACCCGGCCGAACGCAAGCGAGGTCGCGGCCTATCGCGCGCACGTCGACCAGGCGGTCGCCGATCTCATCGCCAATGCGGACGATGCGACTCTTGCCGCCATCCTTCCAATCGTCGAGATTGGGCTCAATCACGAGCAGCAGCACCAGGAGCTTCTGCTCACCGACATCCTGCATGCCTTCGCGCAGAATCCGACCAGCCCGGCCTACGATGCCCGTTGGCAGCCGCCGCCGGTGCGCGCGGGCAATGAGTTGGTCAAGCTGCCGGGCGGCATCTACAAGATCGGACACGACAGCGACGGCTTCTGCTTCGACAACGAACAGCCGGCGCATCAGGTGCTGTTGCAGGACGTCGCCATCGGGCGCGCGCTCATCACCAATGGCGAATGGCTCGAGTTCATGGCCGACGGCGGCTACGCAGCGCCGGCGCTGTGGCTGTCGAACGGCTGGGACGTGGCGCAGGCCGAGGGCTGGGCCGCGCCCGGGTATTGGCGCGAGATCGATGGCGCGTGGTTGAGCTTGACGCTCGCCGGTCTCAAGCCGGTCGATCCCGCAGCGCCGGTCTGCCACGTCAGCTATTACGAAGCCGACGCCTTCGCGCGCTGGGCCGGCAAGCACCTGCCGAGCGAAGCCGAATGGGAGGTCGCTTCGCGTGGCGGCTTGCTCGACGCCGCTTTCGGCGTGGCCTGGCAGTGGACTCGCAGCGCCTACTCCCCATATCCCGGCTATCGCGCCGTCGAAGGCGCGCTTGGCGAGTACAACGGCAAGTTCATGGTCAACCAGATGGTGCTGCGCGGCTCGTCACTGGCGACACCCGAAGGCCACAGCCGGGCGAGCTACCGCAACTTCTTCTATCCGCCGGCGCGCTGGCAGTTCAGCGGGCTGCGCTTGGCCCAATACGAGTGAGGCAACGATTGTGAGCAAGACGTCACTGGCACGCGCCGCCCTTCCGGTCGAACCGACCCGCCCGGAAACGACGGCATTCGCCGCCGACGTGGTCGCCGGCCTCACCGCGACGCCGAAGCGGCTGCCGCCGAAATATTTCTACGACAGCGTCGGTTCGGAGCTGTTCGAACGCATCACCACCTTGCCGGAGTATTATCCGACGCGCTGCGAGCTCGGCATTTTGCGAGCCAACGCGGCCGAGATCGCGAAGGTCATTGCCGCGGGTGCAGCCCTGATCGAGTTCGGCAGCGGCGCCAGCACCAAGACGCGGATTCTTATGGGTGCGGCAAAGCTCGCCGCCTATGTGCCGGTCGACATCTCCGGCGAGTTCCTGGCGCAGCAGGTCGATGCGCTGCGGCGCGAATATCCCGGCATCGCGATGCTGCCGGTCGTGGCCGACTTCGTAAAGCCCTTCGAACTACCGCCGACGGTGCAGATGATGCCGCGCGTCGGGTTCTTTCCAGGCTCGACCATCGGCAACCTCGAGCCGCACGAAGCCGGCGCCTTCCTGCGCGAGGCCGGGCGCATCCTCGGCCGCGGCGCCACCTTCATCGTCGGCGTCGACCTGGTGAAGGACCAGCGCGTGCTGCAGAAGGCCTACAACGACGCCCAGGGCGTCACCGCGCAGTTCAACCGCAATCTGCTGGTTCGCATCAACCGCGAGCTCGGCGCCGATTTCGACGTCAAATGCTTCGAGCACCACGCCTTCTACAACCGCGAGCGGTCGCGGATCGAGATGCATCTGGCGAGCCTGAAGCGCCAGCGCGTGCGGGTGTGCGGCGAGTGCGTCGACTTCCGCGCCGGCGAGACCATCCACACCGAGAACAGCTACAAGTATTCGATCCCGTCCTTCGGCGCGCTGGCGCGCGGCGCCGGCTGGGCGCCGGTGTCGGTGTGGACCGACCCGGACCAGTGCTTCTCCGTTCACGCGCTGACGAAAAAAGACGACGGGCCGGTTCGCGCGGCCGAATGAGGGAGCGCGCAGGACGCGCATGCCGATCGGGGAAGCGGATCCTTGGCGCCTGCAATATTTCGCAGACGCCGCCTGTCCCGCCGAGGTCCAGATTCCAACCGAGGACAGCGACGCCTGGCTGTGGAATCCGGAACATCGCTGGGTCTATGACAAGATCGCGGTCGCGCTGAGCCAGGGTCTGGACGCCGGGCCGCACGGCACCGTCCCGCCGCGCTATCCGGTGTTCTCCAAGCCGATCGTCAATCTGCGCGGCATGGGCATCGGCAGCCGGGTGCTGCGCGATGCGGCCGAGGCGGAGCGCCACTACACCGCCGGCCACATGTGGATGACGCTGCTCGACGGCGCGCATGTCAGCTCGGATATCGCGGTGGTCGGCGGCGCGCCGCGCTGGTGGCGTCACGTCACCGGCACGCCGGCGGGCGAAGGCACTTTCGATCGATGGACCGTGCATGCGGCGGCAGACGCCGCGCTGGAGCGGCGCTGCGGCGCGTGGCTGCGCAACAATCTCCCCGGCTACACCGGCTTGGTGAACCTGGAGACCATCGGCGGCGTCATCATCGAGGTGCATCTGCGCTTCAGCGACCAGTGGCCGGACCTGTACGGGCCGGGCTGGGTGGCGGCGCTGATCCGGCTCTACCAGGCGCGGCGCTGGGATTTTCTCGACCGCAACCGCAGCGACGGCCACAGCGTGGTGCTGTTCGGGCCGCACGGGCCGCGCTACCGCCATCCGCCGCGCAAGCTGGTCGACGAGGTCGCGCGCATGCCGGGCGTCTCCAGCGTGCAGATCACCTTCCGCGAGGATCGCGATCCGGAGTGGCACGCGATGCCGCCGGGCGGCTTCCGGCTCGCCATCGTCAACGGCTTCGATCTCGAGGTCGGCCGCGCCGCGCGGGAAAAATTGCGGGCGTGGTTTCTAGGCTTCTGAACCCTGTTCGATCAGAGCAGAGGGATGCCGATCTTCTTGCCGGCGCCGCGAAGTTCCTTGTCGAGCGTGGCGAGAGGCAATTGACGTCGCTGAGCCAGTTCGAGATAGCTAGCGTCATAGGGCGTCAGTCGAAGCTGGTCGGCAATCTGCAAGGTCGCCGACCATGCATAGGCATTGGTTTCTTCGTCGGTTTCGATTTTCAGCGCCGACAAATCGGCCAGTGCCTTGTCGCGAAACGCCGCGTCAATGCGGCGCTGGCGGATGCTGTTTTGCAGGCTGTTCGCGACCTCAAGGCGCCAGATCAATGGGACCCAGGCCCCGGACTGGCCAACCATTTCGGAGAGCCGCAATGTCGCCGGCGTCAACTCATCCAGATACACCCAGGCCAGCGTGACGGAGCTGTCAAGAACGAAGCTCATCGGCGTCCGTCATCGCGATAGCGCTTCCACTCCTCCCAATCAAATTTGCCACCGAATTTCTTCGCGCGCTCTCGAATGCGACGCATCGCTTCGCGAGACCGTTGCTCGCGGTCAGAGTCTGCCGCCACTGGAACGAGCTTCGCGACCGGCCGGCCCCGGCGTGTGATCACGATCTCTTCGCCGTGCTCGACCTTGTCGAGCAGCGCCGACAGTCTGTTCTTGGCGTCAAAAGCGCCGACCTCATCCATCATGATCTCCATCAGCTAGCTGGTAATCTAGCTGATATCGGATTGAGATTCAACGGCGCGCTTAAGGCAGGGAACCGGTCACTCCACCGTCACGCCTGCGATGCTGCCGTGGCGCAAAAATTGGCGGGGGCCCGGCGGTGTTTCCGCCGAGCCCCCATTGTCTATCAGCCGACCTGTAAGCCGGGTTCTGTAAGGCGCGAGGCGAAAACCCCGCGCGTGACGGCCATTCCTCTGGGACGCCGGTTGCCCGGCGCCTCAAGCAACCTACCCGGACGGCGGACCCGGACAAGGTCTGGGACTTGCGTCCCGTGCCGTCCCTATTCGGTCTTGCTCCCGGTGGGGTGTGCCGTGCCGTTTCCGTCGCCGGAAACGCGGTGCGCTCTTACCGCACCGTTTCACCCTTGCCTCGGCAATACACAACGCGCCGCGGCGGTCTGTTCTCTGTGGCACTGTCCCTGGGGCCTGTCCCCGCGCAAGCGGGGATCGGCCCCGCCGGATGTTATCCGGCACCGTTTGTCCATGGAGCCCGGACTTTCCTCCCCGGCCACCTTTCGGTGATTGCCGGAGCGGCCGTCCGGCCGACTGACGGGATAGGGATGGGGGCAGCGGCCGCCGGCGTCAAGAGGTGGTCGGCCGGTCCGCCGGCGGGGAAAGCTTGTCGCGCGCCTCCAGCAGTCGGCGCAGCGTCTCCCGCGTCGAGCTGTCGGCCATGCCGTCGATCTGCGCCGGGCGGAAGTGGCGCTGGAACGCCTTCACCACGTCCTTGGTGACATCGTCGTATTCGCGGGTCACCGGCACGCCGTAGCCGTAGCTCGCGAGCGCGGTCTGCAACTCGGCCACGGTGTCGCCGGTGTCGCCGGGAATGAGCGACAGCCAGTCGGAGATCGGCTCCGGCTCGACCCAGAGTCCGACGCCCGACTCCGAAAGCAGACGCCATGGAAACTTCTCGCCCGGGTCCTGCTTGCGGCTCGGCGCAACGTCCGAATGCGCGACCACGCGATCGCGGCGGATCGGGTTGCGCGTGAGGATGCTGCGGCACAGCGTGGTCACGGCGGCGATCTGCCGCCTGGGAAATTCCGGGTAGTTGAAATCGTGACCCGGATTGACGATCTCAATGCCGATCGAACGCGAGTTGATGTCGGTTACGCCCTCCCAGGACGACACGCCGGCATGCTGCGCGCGTCGCGCTTCGGGCACGAGTTGCACGATGCTGCCGTTCTCGTACACCAGATAGTGCGACGAAACCTTCGCCTCCGGGTCGCACAGGCGTTGCAGCGCAGCGTCCCCGCTTGCCATCCCGGTGTAGTGCAGCACGATCATGTCGGCGCGCGCGAAACCCTGACGCTCGCTATGATTGGGCGAGGGCACGACGCGTTCGACGACGGAGGAATCCGGGGGGAAGTCAGACATCACGCAAACATAAAACAGGAATCTTAACGGAAAACGGCGAGCGGATGGCCTTGGCGTGACGCCATCGTTCAAAAGCATCAGCCCAGGTCCCGGTGGTCCGGGAGCCTGGGCCGATAACGCTACAACGCTACTGACGCTACCAAACGGCGACTAGCGGCTCGGCGACGGAGCCGGGGCCGGCGCGGCCGGCGACGGGCGCGTGGTGCCCGTTCCGCCCATACCGGTGGTCGCGCGCGGCTCCTTGTACGGTTCGAAGTTCGCCGCCTGCTTCAACTGCTCCTTGGTCATCGACAGCCGGAGCTTGTCGGACTCGTTCTTCGACTTGTCGCCCGGGACGACCTGGAACGAGGCCGGAGCCAGCGCGACGTCCTTCGAGCCGATGCCGAGGAAGCCGCCGACGCCGACCACGAAGGCTTCGATCTTGCCGCTCTTGTCGAACAGGATGTCGGACACGCCGCCGATCTTCTCGTTATCGGCGCCGATCACGTCCGTGCCCTTGAATTTCGAGGCCAGGAATTGATCGGGCTTCTGCGAGTTGATGAACTGCGCCGAACCCGAGGTTGCAGGCGCGGTTGCGGCCGGCGGCGTCGCCGGCTTCGCGGCCGGGCTTGACGGATTCATGCCTTGAGCCGCGGCGGCGCCAATCATCAGGCCGCTCAGGGCCGTCGTGATCATGAGTTTCTTCAGCATGTGAACCTCCTTCGGTCATCATGAAAAGCAAACTCCCCTCAGAGAAATAACTCGCCGGCGCTGGGCAATGTTCCAAGGCCAATTCGGTGACTTGATGCGTGCGAATCACCTGCGGCATTTCGCGTTTTGCCGTGAACGCCGGGCTGCCGGCGCATGGAACTTTTCGCTGCG
>CAMDEB010000052.1 GCA_945893085.1 Rhodoplanes serenus
ACCGAGAACTGCTGCCCCACCTCTTCCAGGGTGTGGTCGGTGTTCATGCCGATGCCGAAGCGCATGCGCAGCACGCGCTCTTCGCGGGGCGTCAATGACGCCAGGACGCGGGTGGTCGTCTCGCGCAGGGTGGACTGGATCGCCGCATCAATGGGCAGGATCGCGTTCTTGTCCTCGATGAAATCGCCGAGGTGCGAATCCTCCTCGTCGCCGATCGGGGTCTCGAGCGACAGCGGCTCCTTGGCGATCTTGAGGACCTTGCGCACCTTCTCCAAGGGCATGCCGAGCTTCTCGGCCAATTCCTCGGGGGTCGGCTCGCGGCCGATCTCGTTCAGCATCTGGCGGCTGGTGCGCACGATCTTGTTGATGGTCTCGATCATGTGCACCGGGATGCGGATGGTGCGCGCCTGGTCGGCGATCGAGCGGGTGATCGCCTGGCGGATCCACCAGGTCGCGTAGGTCGAGAACTTGTAGCCGCGCCGGTACTCGAACTTGTCGACCGCCTTCATCAGGCCGATGTTGCCCTCCTGGATCAGGTCGAGGACCTGCAGGCCGCGGTTGGTGTATTTCTTGGCGATCGAGATCACCAGGCGCAGGTTCGCCTCCACCATCTCCTTCTTCGCCTGCCGCGCCTCGCGCTCGCCCTTCTGCACCATGTGGACGATCTTGCGGAACTCCTGGATCTCCAGGCCGGTCTCGCCCGCCAGCACGTGGATCTCGTGCCGCATCGCCTTGACCTTGTCCTTGTCCTTGGCGATCAGGTTCTTCCAGCCCTTGGCGGAGAGTTTCGAGACGCGGTTGAGCCAGCGCGGGTCGAGCTCGGAGCCCTGGTAGTTCTTGATGAAGTCCTCGCGCGTCACGCCGTAGCTCTCGGCCAGGCGGAACAGCCGGCCCTCGTAGCCGACCAGGCGCTTGTTGATGTCGTAGAGCTGCTCGACCAGGGCGTCGATGCGCGCCTGGTTCAGCCGCAGCGACTTCACCGCGGTGATGATCTCGTCCTTGATCTTTTTGTACTTGCGCTCCTGCGAGGGCGAGAGCGCGTCGCTCTTGAGCTTGAGCGCGATGTCCTGGTCCTGCAGGCGGCGCAGGCGCTTGTATTCGCTGGCGACGGTGTCGAAGGTTTCCAGCACCTTGGGCTTGAGCTCGGCCTCGATCGCGGCGAGCGAGAGCGAGTTCTCCATGTCGTCGTCGTCGAAGTCGCCCTCGCCTTCGCCGGGCGGGGTCTCGCCGCCTTCGCCCGCGGGGGCACCGGCGGGCTTGAACGGGGTCGCGGACGGCGGCGCCGAGGGCGGTGCGACCGGTTGCGAATGCACCACGGCGAACGGCGTGGCGCCGGCGGGCGCGGCCGGCGGCGCGCCGTCGGGGCCGTTCGGCATGCCGACGCCCGAGGCCATCGCCATGTTGTTCTTGGCGTCGGGGCCGGCGTAGGTGGCTTCGAGATCGATGATGTCGCGCAGGAACACCTTGCCGTCGTTCAGCTCGTCGCGCCAGATGATGATGGCCTGGAACGTCAGCGGGCTTTCGCAGAGGCCGGCGATCATCGCCTCGCGGCCGGCTTCGATGCGCTTGGCGATGGCGATCTCGCCCTCGCGGGACAGCAGCTCGACCGAGCCCATCTCGCGCAGATACATCCGCACCGGATCGTCGGTGCGCTCGGACGGCTCGGCCTTCTCGGCCTTGGCGGGAACCTTCGGCGTCGATTCGACCAGTTCGCCGCCCTCGGATTCCTCCTCCTCCTCGGCTTCTCCGGCCGGCTTGTTCTCCTCCTCCTGCTCGCCCTCCTCCGAGTCGACCACGTTGATGCCCATCTCGTTGAGCATCGCGTAGATGTCCTCGATCTGGTCGGACGACACCTCCTCGGAGGGCAGCACGGCGTTCAGCTCGTCGTGGGTGACGTAGCCGCGCTTCTTGGCGGCCTTGATCATCTTCTTGACGGCGGCGTCGGATAGATCGAGCAGCGGCAGCGCGGTGTCCGGCGTGTCCGGAGCAACCTTCTCCGGCGCTTCTTCTTTCGGCTCCTTGACCTTGGCCTTCGTCGCCATTCGCTTCTCCTGACCCCTCGGGGGTGACGCCACTGGTCGCGGCTTGATCGCCGGTCGCTGCTTGATCGCTGGTCGCGGCTTGGTCGCTTGTTTCGGCTTGGTCGCTGCTTGGCCCCTCTTCATCAGGGCCTCCTATCTATAGGAGCCGGAACGGTGGATACGGCCAAGAGGGCGGCGCCCGGCCGGCACCGCCCCGAATCGTGGTCCGAAGTTTCATCAGAGCTCCCTTAAGCCCTGCTTAACCCTGTTTACAGAGTAGAAACGCTATATTCCCTCTGCGGTTGCAACCATCCAGACATTTCGCGGCCTAAAGGCTGCGGGCCGGACGATTGGAGGACAAGCCGAAACCCTCGATCTGGGCCTCGGAGCCGTCGAGTGCCGACAGCCTCCCCTGCACGTCACGGAGCCAAGCCAGGTTGGCGTCGGTCGGTTCCTCGCCGAGGGCGTGCTCGGCGTCTTTCAGCTCCCTATTTAACGTGCGCTGCTTGCGATGCAAGGTAACGACGTGGGTCCACCACGAGGTTACGTCCTCGGCGCTGGCGCCCTCCCGGGCCGGCCAGTCCGAGGTGTGGGTGATCGCCGCCGCCACCCGGGCCAGCACCGGCCCAAGACCCTGCGCCGCGATCGCCGCGCGCAGCACTTCGGGCTCGATCGCGTGCCCTGCGCCGGCATCGAGGATCGCCCGGCGCAGCCGGTCGGCGTCGGGGTTGAGGAACTCGAGCTCGGCGAATTCCTCGGCGTGGTAATCGAGCAGCCAGGGATGATTGACCACCGCGACCAGCATCAGCGCCTCGCGCGGCGGCAGCGCACTGCGGAAGCCGCGCACGATCGGGCTGCCGCTGAGCCGGGAGCTTGGCACGGAGGACAGTGGTTCGCGGGCGCTGGAGCGGTTGCCGGACCATGGGCGGCTGCCATCGCGGGCATTGCCGGAGCGGGCGCCGCCCGGACCGCGCGAGCGCTGAAACCGCTCCTGGTCGGATTTCGGCGTCAACAGCTCGCGCAACCGCGCGGTGAAATCCTGCCCGTAGTATTTACGCACGGACTCGTCGGCGATGCCGCGCATCAGGTCGTGAATGCGCGCTTCAAGCGCGGCGCGCCGCTCCGGCGTGTCGAAGGCCGTGGTTTCGGTCTCCCGCGTCCACAGCATGTCGCCGAGCGGCCGGGCGCTCGCCAAAACCTCGGCCACCGCCGAACGGCCGCCCGAGCGCACCAGATCATCCGGGTCCTGGCCCTCCGGCAACAGCGCAAAGCGCAGGCTCTTGCCGGGCTTCAGCCGCGGCAGCGCCAGATCGGCCGCGCGATAGGCCGCGCGCTGGCCGGCCTTGTCGCCGTCGAAGCAGAGGATCGGCTCGTCGGCCATCTTCCACAGCAGCGTCAGCTGGTCCTCGGTGAGCGCCGTGCCGAGCGGCGCCACGGTCGCGGGATAGCCGGCGACGACCATGGCGATGACGTCGACATAGCCCTCGACCACGATCAGCACCGCGCCGTCGTGCACCGCCTGGCGGGCGGCGGCGCCGTTGTAGAGGTTCGAGCCTTTGTGAAAGAGCGGCGTCTCCGGCGAGTTGAGATATTTCGCCGGCGCGTCCTTATCGAGCGCGCGGCCGCCGAAGGCGATGATCCGGCCGCGAAAATCGCCGATCGGAAACATCACCCGGTCGCGGAACCGGTCGTAAGGCACCGGGATGTCGTCGCCCGCGATCAACAGCCCGGCCTCGACCATGTCGGGCACCGGCACGCCCTGCTCGCCGAGATACTCTTTCAGCGCGAAGCGCTCGCCGGGCGCATAGCCAATCCGGAATTTGAGCTGCGTCGCAGGCTCGAGCCTTCGGTCGGCGAGATAGCCCCGCGCCTTGGCGCCGGCGCGCGCCGCCAGCGTCGCCTCGAAGAATTTGGCGGCAAGCTCCATCACGTCGTACAGCGTCTTGCGCTTCTGCTCGCGGACCTCTTCATCCTTGCTGAACTTCGGCAGCGGCACGCCGGCAAGGCCTGCGAGCCGCTCGACCGCCTCCGGGAACGAAACTCCTTCGGTCTCCATGACGAAATCGAAAATGTTGCCGTTCCGCCCGGAGGAGAAGTCGAACCACGCCTGCTTCTGGTCGTTCACGAAGAACGAGGCGGTCTTCTCCTTGTTGAAGGGCGACAGGCCCTTCCATTCCCGCCCCGAGCGCTTGAGCGCCACGCGCTTGCCCACGACCTCCGACACCGGAAGCCGGGCGCGCAGCTCATCGAGGAACTGGGGCGAAAAGCGCATGGATGTGATCCGAATCGCTGACGATCATAGCGGTCAATTGAGCCGCCTTTGGGGGGCGGGACAGGGTGGCGAAAATAGCAGCGGGAAAAGCCGGTTTTTCCTAGTTATCCACAGGACATGCTTTCGCGAGCAAGCGGTTGACCTGAGTGTGATACGTCTGTATATACAATTCCAACCGGAGGTACGGTCGAAGACGACGCTCTATCCGCACGGTACTTCACAACAAGTGCAGCAAAAATAGAGCGGCTTCCTAGCGCTTCGAACCCGTCATAGCGAACCCTCGGTCGGTACAAATGTATCGCAACCTCCTTCTGGGGGCGGATCGCTATGGCGGAAGACTTGCAAGGGCTGTTCTCGCGGATTCGTGACTTCGGATGGAATCCGACGAAACGAGAAAGCAATCTGCGTGATCACAAGATCGACTTCGAGGACGTAAGAGGAGTTTTCGACGGCTATACCTTCATCCGTCGATCGGACCGCCATGGCGAAATCAGGTATCAAGTCTTCGGGTATGCCGAGGGTCGGGAAATCGCAGTCGCCTGCGCGCTCCGCGGTGAGCTCTGCTGGCTCATCTCCGCGCGGCGCGCGCGAAGGGACGAAAGAAAAAAATATTACAGTGGTCTCCCGGGACGATCCCCGACGGGGCAAGACTGACTGGGCCGCCCTTGATGCGCTGACCGACAAAGAAATTGAGGAATCCGTCCGCAACGATCCCGACGCAGTGCCGTTCGACTTTGACTGGTCCAAAGCGGTTCTTGTCATCCCGCCGAAGAAACAGGCGATCTCGATCCGCGTGGATGAAGATGTGCTCGATTATTTCAAGCATGAAGGCGCCGGCTATCAGCGCCGCATGAACGCGGTGCTGCGTTCCTATGTCGAAGAAAAGCGCAAGAGGCCTGCAACTAAGAAGAAGCGAGCCTGAACATTTAGATCTTTCGCCTATTGTTGTGGCCGGGCTTGACCCGGCAATCCATCCAACTCTTACTCCTGCAAGATGGATGCGCGGGTCAAGCCCGCGCATGACAGCGCGGCGTGAGGGAGCCATTCAATGCCCAAAACCTTCGTTCTCGTCCACGGCGCCTGGCATGGCGGTTGGTGCTGGCGGCGCGTTGCGGACCTGCTGGAGAAGCAGGGCCACAAGGTGTTCGCGCCGACGCTGACCGGGCTGGGCGAGCGCAGCCATCTGCTGCGCGCCGGCATCAACGTCTCGACCCACGTCACCGACGTCGTCAACGTGCTCAAGTGGGAGCGGCTGTCCGGGGTCGTGCTGTGCGGGCACTCCTATGGCGGGCTGGTGGTGTCGGGCGTGGCCGAGCAGATGGGCTCCGCGATCGGCTCGATCGTGTTGCTCGATGCCTTCCTGCCGGAGAACGGCGACTCGATGGCCGACCTCACCTCGCAGGTCGTGCGCGACAACCTGAAGGCGGCGGCCGAGCGCGGCGACACCGGCGTGCCGGCGCGCCCGGCCGCGGCGTTCCTGGTCAACGAGAAGGATCAGGCCTGGGTCGATGCGCTGACCGGCCCGCAGCCGATCGGCACCATGACGGAGAAGATGACGCTGTCCGGCGCGCGCGAGCGCATCGCCAAGAAGGCCTACATCCGCGCCGCGGCCTATCCCAATCCGGGCTTCGACAAGGCCTATGCGCGGGTAAAGGCGGACAAGTCCTGGCGCAGCTACGAGGTGCCGTGCGGGCATGACGTGATGGTGGACATGCCGGAGCGGCTGGCGGAGATTTTGATCGAGGTGGCGTAATCCGACTTCGCCGTCGCTTCCTTTTGCTCCGTTCCCGCAAATATCTCCGCTGTCGTCCCCGCGAAGGCGGGGACCCATGGCGCAACAACTTCGATTGGTGGTTATGGGTCCCCGCCTTCGCGGGGACGACAGTGGAGAAATTTGAGACGACGGTGGAGAGGTTGGAACGACCGGCCGCCTAAACCGCAACTCTGGTCGCATCATACGTGTAAAGCCAGTCGTACTGGTCGCGCACGCGCTTCTGCTGCCACTCGTTGGCCTGCTGCTCGTTGAGGTCGGCGAGCTCCGGCTTGAACGCCTCCTTGCGGTGCTCGAACGATTTTCGCACCACGGCGGCGGTGCGCTCGCGGCGGGCGTCCTCGTAGCGCGCGAAGCCGGTGTCGTGATCGCGGCCGTATTTCTTCAAACTGGCGCCGAGCACATAGGCATCCTCGATCGACATCACGGCGCCTTGACCGAGGAACGGCAGCGTCGGGTGGCAGGCGTCGCCGAGCAGCGTGATGCGGCCGCGGGTCCAGGACGCCATCGGCGGGCGCACCATCAGCGCCCATTTGAACGGCACCTCGATGTTCTCGAGGATGACCTGCACGTCCGGGTGCCAGCCGCGGAAGTCGTTGAGCATCTCGTCGGTGGTGCCCTGAACGGTCCAGGACTCGACCTGCCAATCGTCGCGCTCGACCAGGCTGATGCAGTTGAGCAGCTCGCCGCGCCGCACCGGATAGTGCAGCACGTGGCCTTGCGGCCCGACCCAGTTGGTGCCGCTGGTGCGCGAGATCTGCGGCGGCAGCCGGTCCATCGGCACCAGTCCGCGCCAGGCGACGCAGCCGGTGAACACCGGCTGGTCGGCGCCGAACAGGGTCTTGCGCACGGTCGAATGGATGCCGTCGGCGCCGATGGCGAGCGCCCCGCTCGCCGTGCCGCCGTCCTCGAACGCGATCTCGACGCCGGCGGCGGACTGCTCGATGCGGACACAACGCCGGCCGAGGTGCAGCGCGTCGGACTTCTCGCGCCGCACGCCGTCGGCGAGCACCGCATGCAGGTCGCCGCGGTGCAGGAAGATGTGCGGGGTGCCGTACTTGGCGACGACGGCTGTGCCGAGGTCGAACAGCTTCCAGCTCTGGCCGGTGTTCCACAGCCGCATCTCGCGCTGCGCCGGGATCACGGCGACCCGCGCCAGCGCCTGCTCGAGCCCGAGCGCATGCAGCACGCGCGTGCCGTTGCTGCTGATCTGGATGCCGGCGCCGATTTCCTTCAGCTCGGACGACTGCTCATGGATTTCGACGTCGATGCCTTGGCGAAGCAGCGCCAGTCCCGCGGCCAGGCCGCCGATGCCGCCGCCGATGATGATGACCTTGTCCGGCGATGCCATGCGCGCGATCCGTCGAGCTGTCCCGCGGCACTCTATCGCCATTCAGGGCCGCGTGCGACGCACGCGACCCTGAAAATCCGTCCGGCGACGGCGACGATGAAGAACGTCTACTGCGGCGGCTTGAAGTTGATGGCCTTCACGGTCGCTGCGACATTGGTCTGCTGTTCGGCGATCGCCTCGGCGAATTCCTTGGCTCCGCCGACGTTGATGACCTGTCCGGTTGCCTTCAGACGCTCCGCGATCGCGCCGTCCGCGGCAGCCGCCCGGAAATCGGCAAAAATCTTCTCCTTGAGCGCCTCCGGCGTGGTCTTCAGCCCGAACAGGCCGACCAGCCCTTCAACCTCGAGCGAGGGGAAGCCCTGTTCGCGCGCCGTTGCCACGCCCGGCGCGGCGGGCGCGCGCGTCTTGTTGTTCAGCGTGATCAGCTTGATCCGCCCGGCGGTGGTCTGCGGCTGCACGATCGCCAGCGACGACATCACCACCTGGATGCGGCCCTCGCCGAGATCGACCGGCGCCACGTTGATGTCGCGGTACGGCACCTGGGTGATCTGCAGCTTTTCATGGTGCGCGTAGCCCCAGAAGGTGAACTCGGTGATGCCTTGCACCAGCCCCGAGCTGAACGTGCCGGGCGCCTTGCGCGCGGCTTCGGTGAATTCCTTGACGTTGCTGTAGGGTGCGTCCGCCTTCACCGCGACCGCCAGGATGGTGTTGGAGGCCCGCACCATCGGCACCAGATCCGTCGGATCGTAAGACAGCTTGCTGTAGATGAAGGGATGGACGGTGAAATTGCCGGACGGCCCGAACAGGAACGTGTGATCGTCGTTGGCGCCGAGGAAGGCCTGGATGGCGACGATGCTGTTGCCACCGGGCTTGTTCTCGATCACCACCGGCTGGCCCCAGATTTTCGACAGCCGCTCGGCGAACAGCCGGCCGCCGATATCGGCGCCGGCGCCGGGGCCGAACGGCACGATGAACTTCACCGTCCGGGTCGGCCAGGCCGGGGCCTGGGCGCCTGCGGGCGCAGCGAGAATCGCGAGATTTCCAAGGATGCCTACGGCCAAAGCCGCGATCCAGGTGTTCGTTCGGCGCATGAGATCCTCCCGACATGGTGATTTTGACAGACGCTACGGGGCCTTGGCCCGAAAGACAACGGGCCGCGCATTCGAGCCGATGCGACCGCCTGTCACTGCCGCCGCGTCCGTTGTTCCCAGTTGGGGATGCGTGCAGAATGTCGATGCGACACGCCCGGCGCTGGGGCCTTTTCTCAAGCAGGTGTTTCCGATGCTGGCCAAGACCACCGAGTTCGATGTCGACGACGTGGAGTATCTCCGCCATGGCGGCAAGCCGCTGCTGGCGCGGGTGTTCAAGCCGCGCGGCGCCGGCCCGTATCCGGCGCTGGTGGAGGTGCACGGCGGCGCCTGGAGCCTGAGCGACCGGACCACCGAGCGCATCCGCCATGACGTCCTGGCGGCGCATGGCATCGTCGTCGTTGCGCTGGATTTCCGCGGCGGGCGCGAGGGCGCTTATCCGCTGTCGGTCGCGGACATCAACTATGCCGTGCGCTGGATCAAGCTGCATGCGAGCGAACTGAAGACTCGTCCCGACCTGGTCGGCATTTCCGGTCAATCGAGCGGCGGCCATCTGGCGATGCTCAACGCCATGCGGCCGCGCGATGCCCGCTACGCTTCCATTCCGCTGCCGGCCGGCTCGCCCGCCGTCGATGCGTCCGTGCGCTGCGTGATCATGTCGTGGCCGGTGATCAATCCGCTGTCGCGCTATCGCCACGCCAAGCGGATGCGCGACGGCGCCAACCCGCCGGGCTGGCCGCCTTCGATCATCGAACGCCAGGAGCTTTATTGGGGCACCGAGGCGAACATGGCCGAGGGCAATCCGATGCTGGCGCTCGAGCGCGGCGAGCCCGTGCTCACGCCGCCGGCGATCTGGTTTCAGGGCCGGGGCGACATCCTGCACGACTACAAGGACGCGGATTCCGCTTCGCCGGAGAACGAGCCGCAGCGGTTCGTCACCAACTATCGCAAGGCCGGCGGCGAGATCGCGGTGGAATATCTGGAGATGACCCGGCACGCCGGACACTCGCCGGACCTGTCGCAATGCGCCGACGCTTTCGACAAGATGACGGCGTTCGTCGACCGGCACTTGAAGCCCGATCGCTGAGCTATATCGTTTCGGATAGAATTCGGAGTCGCGCGCTCGGTTCACCTCTCCCTATGGGAGGGGTTGGCGCGTGATAGCACGCCCGGGTGAGGCAGACCGATACAAACGGATTCTTACGAATCTCGGTCAATTCGGGCTACGATCCTTGGCGCGTAGATGTATAGCGCCGACCCATCTTCCTTAGGTAAGGCCGATCGTCCAGTTAATCCATTAATTCGCCGATTGCGATGGGATTGGACGCTAGGCACACTGCCCAGCAATGGCCGAAATCTCAGCCGAGGTTCAACTGAGGCCAACGCGAATTGGCTTCCTCACACGCCCGAACGATTTAGTTTCGGTACGTGCAATCATGCGCGCTTCCGCCTGCCTCTGGGGTGGAGTTTATAATCCGATTATTCCGGTTTTCAAGAAGCCGCCGAAAGACTGGAAGCCGGAAGTCTTCGACCGTATGAAAGGGCGTGATGTTGCTGCAGGCTATTTGAGATTTTTCGAGCCTGACGTGTATGTGGAGACCGAGAAGGGACTTCTTGAAGAAGCAGGTCTTGGTGCACTCCGCGAAAAGCACGCGATTCACTCTCCGGTCATCACGCTTAAAGAACTTTTCGAACCAGAGGACGGCAAGAATTGGTCTGAGCCCGAGTTTGGATTGAACATTCACGATGTACTTGGTCATGTCTATAAGACCGAACAACAGTTCGTTCACAGAGACAAACGCGAAAGCTTGCTTGTAAGTCCTGTGCGCGGCAGCGCCCTCGTCGAAGCAATGTTTGGTGCCTATCCGACGAAATCTGATCTTTCGTATATTCAGCAGAGTTATCGAGACGTCTATAAACCGGAAAAAATCAAAGCCACACCTGAAGCGTGGCGCAAGGTGTACTTACGAGGCGCAGAGACGCCATTGAGAGTCACACGTCACGGACTCAACACCGAACGGCATTGGTATCACGACCTCGTACTATTTATATTCAACCCCGAGCGAGCAACCGATCTTATCGACCTCTGGAATTTGCGGCTTGAACCGCATCCTGTGCTTCCAGTGCCGGTTGTTTGGTTTGAGGAATTGAGCGGCTCAATCTACGACCTGCTCAAAGCCCAGCACCGCCCGATCATCGGCAACCCAAGCGGCTTGATGCATAACGCCACGGTCGAATTTGCACGATCAATCTCCAAAAATGATGCAGATGCTCTCATTCGCAAGCTCAAGCCCGGCCTCCCCCAAGGTGCCCTTGTAGTCAAACATTGGCGTAACCGTATCTGGGTCGATCATCATGATTGGGACCGTGTTCATCGCGACGGTCGAATGAAGATCGTCGCCGAAGAAAAGCGCATTGAGCTTGCGCTGAATGAGAATCTCCGAGGCGCTTTTCCGACAGTCGAGCCGCAATTTTCCGGAAGGTTTGGCAAGGGCGGGCACCGTTGGATGAACGTCCTACGTTTGTCCAAATACGGAACCAAATCAATCGCGACAATTCTTCCGTTCAACACCTTTGACCGCTCTTGGCCGCGTCTGGGAGCGGGCGCTGAGAGGGTGGCCATTGGAAGCGAGGGATGGGTCTTCCCTCAGCAATTTAAGAATCTGAGCCAGTCTGTAGATTTACTCACGACTGACGACGCGATCAGCGGATCACTGGAACGATTTGGCATCAAGTCGAAGCTTTCCGATCCCGGCCACATCGCAAAACAGATGCTGGAACACCTAGGCGGGTTGTGGGGTGTGCATCTACTGGCAGACATCGATACGCTGAAGCTTCTGAATAAGATGGCCGGAGGAATCCGTCGAAAACGCAACGAAGAACATACAATTGAAGAATACTTCGAGCTGCGTTCGGCCCCATTGAAAGATTGGACGGATTTGATTGCACGCCGCAAGACTAGAGGCTTGCTTCCTTCGCAAACGCTCGAAGACTTCACTCAACGCAACATCATACGCGTTGGGCTGGAAACAGAATGTCCTCATTGTATTGCTAAGAATTGGAGCACTCTTACTACTGTCGACTATCGCGTTACATGCGACAGATGCCTAAAGCCATACGATTTTCCGCAATCGGCATTGCGCGATCACAATCGCAATTGGACCTACCGAGTGGTAGGACCGTTTTCAGTGCAGGACTATGGGCGCGGCTCATATAGTGCGCTGTTAGCGTTGCGGGTCATTGACCGCTTTCACACGTCGACAAACCAAATGACATTTGCGACTGCAATGAATCTCACGTTCGACGGAGTAGATCGCGAAGTCGATTTTATCGGGTGGAGAAGTGAGGACCGACTGGGAAAAGACCATCCCCCGCAACTCGTCATTGGTGAGGCGAAATCGCTTGGCACCGGCGAACTGATTACAGCAAGAGACCTTGCAAGAATGAAAACCGTTGCCACGAAGTTGCCGGGCGCTGTTGTGGTTTTTTCTGTCTTGCGGGATCATTTTACAATCGCAGAAAAGAAACTTCTCACCAAATTTGTGACTTGGGGACGGCGCGTCAATTCGTACGGTGAACCTACGAACCCCGTGCTCTTGTTAACGTCTCATGAATTGCTGATGGATTTTCATATTTCTTCAACGTGGAAAAGACTTGGGGGAAACCACGCACGGTTTTCTGACTTCGAGCACACACGAAACTTGCTGAATTTTGCCAACGCTTCACAACAAATCTACCTTGGAATGCCATCGTTTCATCAATGGTACGAAGCGCAGTGGAAGAAGCGATTGGCAAGAAGGAAGGCAAAAGCCAAGCCAAAATAGTGGCTAGCCTCGATCTGGATACGGAGATATTCGGCAGGCTATTTTGATGGGCCTGAAATTGTGCGATGCTCTAGCGCGATAATTCGGCGCGCAGTCGGCCAGCCTACTCCACCACGATCTTGACCTGCTCGCCCGGCGTCAGCCGGTCGCCGGGGTTGAGACCGTTGAGCACGCGAAAGCGCTCGGCCTGCCGGTCGTGGATCGCCATGCGGCGCGCCAGGCGCTCGACCGTGTCGCCCGGCTTCACCGCCACCACCCGGACGCGCAGCGGCTTGGCGGCCTGGGTCTCGGCGATCGTCATGCGGCGGAAGCTGCGGATCGAATCGCGGAAGGTGCGGTCGACCGCCTCGGTGCGGGATTTGGCGGCGAAGATGAAGCGGTAGACTTCGCTGCCGAACCGCACCGCATAGAGCCGGAACGTCCATTGCTCGCCGGTGGCGGTGGCGGTGGCCGCCGGGAAGCCGTTGATGGTGGTCGCCTCGACGCTCTTCGGCTCGATGTTCTCGATCCAGCCCGAGACCAGATAGTCGCCGAGCGACTGCTCGGCCGGCACGCGCACGACGTCGAGGCGCAACGCCTGCGCGCCGCCGTCCTTCACGCCGAACACCGCCTGCGCGGTGTTGTCGAGGGCGAATCCGTCCGGCGCGGTGAAGGTGAAGCCGAGCTTGGGATGCAGGAACTTGCGGCCGCGCACGAAGCCTTCGCTCGGATCCTCGCCGAACACCACGCCGTCGAGCAGCGCGAGATACGCCGCCTTGTCGCGCTGGCCGGCCCCGGGACTGGTGAACTGCCGGGCGTTGGCCTGCGCGTTGGTCACGCGCTCGGGCGTCGCCGGATGCGAGGACAGGAAATCGGGCGAGCGCGGGTCGATGTTGGCGGTGCGCGCCTTGAGCTGCGAGTTCAGCCCCATCGAGTTGAGGAAGCGCTGCGCGCCATAGGGATCGAAGCCGGCGCGGGCGGAGATGCCGACGCCGATGCCGTCGGCTTCGAACTCCTGGGCGCGCGAAAAGCTCGCCAGCGCGATCTTCGACTTGGCGAGCGCCAGCGCGCCGAGCTGCGGATCGCTCAGCAGGTCGGTGGCGACGCGGTTGACCAGCGCCGCCTGGCGCGCCTGGTCCTCGCGGAACGCGGCGTGGCGCGCGATCACATGCGCCATCTCGTGCGACAGCACCGAGGCGAGCTCGGAGGTGTCGTTGGCGAGCGCCAGCAGCCCGCGCGTGACGTAGAGCTGGCCGGCCGGCAGCGCGAAGGCGTTGATCGCCGGCGAGTTGAGGACCACGACTTGGTATTTCAGGTCCGGCCGTTCGGACGCCGCCACCAGCTTGTCGACGGTCTGCGCCAGCAGCGCTTCGAGACGCGGGCTCTCGTATTCGCCGCCATAGGCGGCGAGGATGCGCTGGTGCTCGCGCAGGTTCGCCGGCGACATCTCCGTCTGCTTCACGGAGGTGGCTGAGCCGATCTGAGACTCGCTGGGCACGAACGTCGAGCAGCCGCCCAGCAGCCCCGAGCACAGGACGAGCGCCGCGAGCAAACGGGTAGAGACCGGCGAGGTTGCAACCCTGGCGTTCATTCCCGATTTCTCAATTCGGCGCGGCGATCTCGATCTGCTCCGGGCGGGTGGCCTCGATCCAGGGGCCGCCGCGCTCCTCGACAAAGCCGCGCACCCTAACATGTTGGCCCGCCAGTTTCTTTAACTCCAGGCCCACGGCCGCAAACGCGCGTTCGTTGCGCTTGAGCACGGTCACCGTGAAGTCTTCCGACCACCGCCGGCCAAAATTCACATAAATGGTGGCGCCGCTCTCGCGGACCGACAACACCTTGCCCTCGACCAAGGTGAAACGCCCCCGTTCGGCCAAGATCTCCGTCGGGTTCTCGGCCTGGCGCATCACATAATACGAATCGGCCCACAGTCCAAGGCAGCCGGTCCGGGCGGCTTGCTCGGCGGCCAACAGCTTGGTCGCGCAGGCAAAATCGCCGACCCGGCCGGCCACCCGGGCATGTCCCCGGCTGAGCAGGGCCTGCTGCGCCGATGGCTCATTTCCGGACATAAAAACGTAGGCAACGACGCGGCCGTGCCGGTCGACCGCCGCGGAGCCCAGCCGCTTGAGCGAGACCGCCCGGGCCTCGACCAGTTCTGCGAGCGCCGCCTTGGCCGCGGCGGCGCCGCGTTCGCCTGGGGCCTCGATGGCGGCAAGCCTGACCTCGCGTCCGTCATCGAGCAGGACGGTGCGGCCGTCGAGCACGGTTCGCACCGTGCCGGTGCCGATGGGTTCGAGCTTGCAAGCGGACGCCGCGTCGTCGGCGCCGGCTGGGTTCGTCCATAGGGCGGCAAGCAAAACGCAAATTCGAACGTTGCGCATCGATCGGCGTCAGTGCTCGACCTTGATCCCGGCCTGCTGCACCACCTTCGCATAACGCGCAGCGTCGGTCTGGATGCGCTCGCGGAATTGCTGCTGGCTCATCGGCGACGCCTCGGTGCCGACGTCGTTCAGACGCTTGCGGACGCTCTCGTCCTGGAGAATGCGGGCGACGTCGGCGTTCAATTTCGACACGATCGCGGCGGGCGTGCCGGCGGGCGCGAACAGGCCGACCCACAGCGCGGCATCGACCGGAACGCCGGCCTCGTCGAGCGTCGGCCATGACGACGGCGTGAACGACGGCCGGACCTTGGTCATCAGCGCGATCACCTTGGCCTTGCCGGAGCGGACATACTGCATGCCCGACGACGGCGTGACGGCGCCGAGCTGCACCTCGCCTGCGGCGACCGCGACCGCGGCCGGCGCACCGCCCTTGTAGGGAACGTGCAGCAGCTTCAGGCCGGCTTCGAGGGCGAGCCACTCGACGGCGACGTGATTGATGGTGCCGTTGCCGGGCGACGAGAATGCAAGCCCGCCGGGCTTTGCCTTGGCCGCGGCGATCAGCTCCTTGATGTTGTTAATGCCGGATTCCGCACCCGCCGCCAGCACCAGCGGCGCGGTCGTGGCCATGATGATGGGAATCAGCGCCTTGTGCGGATCGAACGACATCGGCGGCATCGACGTTGGCGTGGTGAGGAAATCGCCGGTGGTCATCAGCAGGGTGTAGCCGTCGGGGGTTGCCTTCGCCGCGAGGTCGACGCCGATCAGGCCGCTCGCGCCGGGGCGGTTCTCTACCAGCACCTGCTGGCCCAAAACCTCGGACATTTTCTGGCCGACCACGCGGGCGGTGACGTCGGCCACGCCGCCCGGCGGGAACGGGCAGATCAGGCGGATCGGCTTGGTGGGATAATTCTGCGCATCGGCCGGCGCGGCCAGCGGCAGCGATCCCAAGATCGATCCAAAGACCAGCGTGATGAATGCGCTTCGCATCGTCGCCTCCGTTGTCCCGGCTGAGTGGGCCCGACCGAAACCGGCAGTATATCTGGAAATTTCGCCTTCCGGGCACC
>CAMDEB010000053.1 GCA_945893085.1 Rhodoplanes serenus
TGTCGTCGAGCGGTCATGACCGCAAGACCCCCGGCTTGAAGCTTAAAGGAGCAACGCCACCATGATCGCCAAACTCTGTGCCCGCACGCTGTGCGCCGCCGCCATCGTTGCCTTCGGGCTGGCTCATGAAGCGCGAGCGCAGCAACCGTCGGCCGCAGCCATCGCCTTGGCAAAGGAGCTGATCGAGTTGAAGGGCGCCACCGCCGTATTCGATCCGGTGGTCGTTGGTGTGATCGAGTTCAACAAGCAGCAGCTCACCTCGACCAACCCCAACCTCGCGCGCGAGATCAACGACATTGCAAGCCAGCTGCGCGCCGAACTGGCGCCGCGGCGAAGCGAGATTCACAATGATATGACTCGCATCTATGCGAGCCGCTTCACCGAGCAGGAACTCAAGGACACGCTGGCCTTCTTGAAGTCGCCGCTCGGCAAAAAGCTGAGCGTGGAAGAGCCGAAGGTGATGGAAGAAGCAACGCGCCGCGTCGACGAATGGGCGGCTAAATTCGCCCAGGAGGTCGACCAGAGAATCCGGGCCGAGCTCAAGAAGAAGGGCTTGAATGCGATCTGAAGCGGTACGCTCGCGGACGGCAAGACACAAGGATCAGCCATGACCGAAGAGGTCGATCTCTTCGTCATCGGGGCCGGATCGGGCGGCGTGCGCGCCGCGCGGATCGCGGCCGGGCACGGCGCCCGGGTGATGGTCGCCGAGGAATATCGGGTCGGCGGCACCTGCGTCATTCGCGGCTGCGTGCCGAAAAAACTCCTGGTCTACGCCTCGCGGTTTTCCCACGAATTCGAGGACGCCGCTGGTTTCGGCTGGACGGTTCAGCATCCGGTGTTCGACTGGACGACATTGATCGCCAACAAAGACAGGGAGATCGACCGGCTGGAGGCCGCCTACAATTCGACCCTGTCGAAGGCTGGCGTCACCATCGTCAAGAGCCGCGCCGTGATCGAGGACGCCAACACCGTGCGCCTGCTCGCAGATGAGCGGCGCATCCGCGCCAAGCACATCCTGGTCGCAACCGGCGGCGCGCCGGGCCTCGGCGAAAAAATTCCCGGCATCGAGCACGTTATCTCCTCGAACGAGGCCTTCCACTTGACCAAGATGCCGCGTCACGTCCTGGTGCAGGGCGGTGGCTACATCGCGGTGGAGTTCGCTGGCATCTTCGCCGGCCTCGGCGCGCAGGTGACGCTGGTGTACCGCGGCGAAAATATCCTGCGCGGATTCGACGATGACGTGCGCCATCATTTGCGCATCGAAATGGAGAAGCGCGGTATCAAGGTCATCACCGGCTGCACGGTGGCGGCGGTGGAGCAGCATGGCACGCACTTCTCGGCGCGCCTGTCGAGCGGCAATGCGGTGACGGCCGATCAGGTGATGTTCGCGACCGGCCGCAACCCGAACGTCGCCGGGCTCGGTCTCGAAGCCGCCGGCGTCAGGCTTGCGAAGAACGGCGGCATCGCGGTCAACGAGTTCTCGCAGACCTCGGTGCCGAGTATTTACGCGGTCGGCGACGTCACCAACCGCATCAATCTGACGCCGGTCGCGATCCGCGAAGGCCATGCCTTTGCCGACACCGTGTTCGGTGGCAAGCCGACCAGGGTCGACCATAGCAACGTCGCGACCGCCGTGTTCTCCGAGCCCGAGGTTGGCGTCATCGGCCTGACCGAGACGCAGGCGCGCGACCAGTTCATGAAGGTCGACATCTTCAAGACCCAGTTCCGCCCGATGAAGGCGACCTTATCGGGCCGCGACACGGCGATCCTGCTGAAGCTGGTGGTCGACGGCGAGAGCGACCGCGTGGTCGGTATTCATCTGGTGGGCGAAGCCGCCGCCGAGATGATCCAGATGCTCGGCATCGCAGTGAAAATGGGGGCCACCAAGGCCGACTTCGACGCCACCATGGCGCTGCATCCGACCGCCGCGGAAGAGCTTGTCACGATGCGCAAGCCGACCGTGAGTCACATCCGGCGGGCGGCCGAATAGATTTGGATTTCAGCGGCTTGGCGTGTATAAGGCGGCCTTCCGAAACAGGAGGTTCGCGTCGTGGCCGAGCGTTGGACGCGCGACAATTGGCGCAGCAAGCCGATCGTCCAGGTCCCTGAGTACCCGGACAGGAAGGCCCTCGACACCGTCGAGCATCAGCTCGCGAGCTATCCGCCGCTGGTGTTTGCCGGCGAGGCGCGCAATCTCCAGGCGGCGCTGGCCGGGGTCGCTGCCGGCGAAGGTTTCCTGCTGCAGGGCGGCGATTGCGCCGAAAGCTTCACCGATCCGAGCGCCAACAACATCAGCGCCAACAACATCCGCGACTTCCTGCGGGTGTTCCTGCAAATGGCGGTGGTGCTGACCTATGCCGCGGCAGTGCCGGTGGTGAAGGTCGGCCGCATCGCCGGCCAGTTCGCCAAGCCCCGTTCATCGCCGACCGAAAAGAAGAACGGGCAGGAGCTGCCGAGCTATCGCGGCGACATCATCAACGGCCCCGAATTCACTGCGGCGGCGCGCATGCCCGATCCGGCGCGGCTGATTGAGGCCTATCGCCATTCGGCTTCGACGCTGAACCTTCTGCGCGCGCTGACGCACGGTGGCTATGCCAGCCTCGGCCGCGTGCATCAGTGGATGCTGGAGATGGATCCCCGCAGCCGGCAGCGCTATCTCGAACTCGCCGACCGCATTTCCGAGGCGCTTGCATTCATGCAGGCCTGTGGCCTCGACCTCGAACGTCATCCAGAGTTGAAGACCACCGACTTCTACACCAGCCACGAGGCGCTGCTGCTCGGCTTCGAGCAGGCGATGACGCGCGAAGACTCGACGCGCCCCGGAAGCTGGTACGCGACCTCCGCGCACATGCTCTGGATCGGCGACCGCACGCGTCAGCTCGATCACGCCCATGTCGATTTCTGCCGCGGCATCAAGAATCCGCTGGGCCTGAAGTGCGGGCCGTCGTCCAAGGTCGACGATCTGTTGCGCCTGATCGATGTGCTCAATCCGGAAAACGAGCCCGGGCGGCTCACGCTCATCGTCCGGCTCGGCGCCGACAAGGTCGGCGACATGCTCCCGGCGATGGTTCGTGCGGTCAAGCGCGAGGGCAAGTCGGTGGTGTGGTCGTCCGATCCGATGCACGGCAACACGATCACGGCGACCACCGGCTACAAAACCCGGCCGTTCGACCTGATCCTGAAGGAGGTGAAATCCTTCTTCTCGGTGCATGCCGGGGAAGGCACCCACGCCGGCGGCGTGCATCTGGAAATGACCGGCCAGAACGTGACCGAATGCACCGGCGGCGCGCATGCGATCACCGACGAAGGGCTCAACGCCCGCTACCACACGCTGTGCGACCCGCGGCTCAACGCCGAGCAGGCGATCGAGCTGGCTTTCCTGTTTGCCGAATTGCTCAAGCAGGAGCGCGCGGGCCGGGCGAAGCCGCTGCCGGTGGCGGCGGGGCTGTAACACCCGCTCGATTTGGCTAGACTTGCGGATAGGCAAGGCGCGGCTCGGCGCGGCTCGCCATCGGCAAGTCTGAATCCGGGTGAGGGGAGGATTCCATGCATTCGCGTTTGTCGGGGGCGCTTGTCGCGCTCTGCACGTTGCCGCTGCTGTCGGTCAGTGCTGCGGCGCAACTCGCGGTGTCGGCCAATGACGGCAAGGCCGTTCTGGTCGATGGCGCCAACACGGTGCCGAACAATCCGGTTGCCGACTACGTCGCGATCATCGATCTGGGCGTGAAGCCGCCGAAGATCGTCGCCGAGATCCTGGCGCCTGCCAGCGTCGTCGGCCCGCCGCAGAGCGCGGCCGTCTCGGCGGACGAGAGCATCGCCCTGGTCACCAGCGCGATGAAGCACGACGCGGCCGACGCCCGGAAGCTCGTTCCGGACAACCGGGTCACCGTGATCGATCTCAAGTCGAGCCCGCCGGCGGTGATCGGCACCGTGCAGGCCGGCAACGGCGCTGCCGGGGTCGCGATCAATCGCGCCGGCACGCTGGCGCTGGTCGCCAACCGCTCGGAGGGCACGGTTTCGGTCTTCACCATCGCCGACAAGAAGCTCACGGCCTCAGGCAAGATCCAGCTCGGCGACGCGCGCTCGGGACCGAGCGGCGTGGCGTTCACGCCGGACGGCAAGCGGGCGCTGGTCAGCCGCGACGGCGACCACAGGATTTCTCTGCTCACGGTCGACGGCAACAAGGTCGAATACGCCAAGCGCGACATGGTGGCGGGACAGCGGCCCTACAGCATGGAAATCTCGAGCAAGGGTGATGTCGCAATCGTCGGCAACATCGGGCTCGGCGGCGGCGATGCCGACACCATCAGCCTGATCGACCTCAAGGCCAATCCGCCGCGGGTCGCCGACACCGTGACCGTCGGCCAGACGCCGGAAAGCATTGCGATTTCGCCGGATGGCAAGTTCGCCGCCGCCAACGTCGTGAACGGTTCGAACAAGCCGAAGGCTTCGCCGTTCTTCAACGACTTCGGCCTGATCAAGGTCTTCGCGATCAAGGGCACCAAGCTCACGCCAGTCACCGAGGCCAAGGCCGGGCATTGGTGCCAGGGCTTGGCCTGGAGCAAGGATTCCAAGACGCTGGTCATCGGCTGCATGGTCGAGAAGGAATTGATGGTGTTCGCCTTCAACGGCCGCAACCTGAAGCCATCAGGGTCGGTGAAGTTGAACGCCGGTCCTGCCGGCCTCGGCACCGCACGCTGACGTGCTGCGGCTTCTGCAAGCCACCTGCAACACCTGGAACGGTCTTCTCGCCGCCGCGCGCAGCGAGAGGGCCTTTCAGCAGGAACTGATCCTGCTCGTGGTGGCCGTGCCGCTGGCCTTTGTCGTTGCTTCCGGCGCCTGGCTGCGGGTCGCGCTGATCGGCGTCGTGCTGTTGGTGCTGATCGTCGAACTGCTGAACACCGCGTTGGAAAAGCTCGCCGACGAGGTCACACGCGAACTCAATCCGGGCATCGGGCAGGTCAAGGATATAGCATCGGCGGCGGCGGGGCTGACACAGTTGCTGGCGGCGCTGGTGTGGGTCGTGGCGCTCTGCGAGCGGTTTGGCTGGTTGTAGGCGGGCAATTGCCGGAACCGGGCCGGACGCGCTAGACCTTGCGCCATGGCCCCGCGTCCTTCCGACAGCCTCACCATTGCGCTGGCGCAACTCAACCCGACCGTCGGCGACATCGCCGGCAATGCGGACAAGGTGCGCCGCGCCCGCGCGCAGGCCATGGCCGAGGGCGCCGATCTCGTGGCCTTTCCCGAACTGTTCATCGCCGGCTATCCGCCGGAGGATCTGGTGCTCAAGCCGGCGTTCCAGGCCGCCTGCCGCGCCGCGGTCGAGGCGCTGGCGCGTGAAACCGTGGACGGGCCCGCATTGCTGGTGGGCACGCCCTGGGTCGAGGACGGCAAGCTCTACAACGCCTACGCGCTGCTCGCAGGCGGCGCGATCGAGGCGATCCGCTGCAAGGTCGATCTGCCGAACTACGGCGTGTTCGACGAGAAGCGCGTGTTCACGCCGGGGCCGCTGCCGGGACCGATCCTGGTCAAGGGCGTGCGCATCGGCATTCCGATCTGCGAGGACATCTGGGGTCCCGAGGTCGTCGAATGCCTGAGCGAGACCGGCGGCGAAATCCTGCTGGTGCCGAACGGCTCGCCCTATTGGCGCGGCAAGACCGAGCATCGGCTCAACATCGCGGTCGCCCGCGTCGTTGAATCCGGCCTGCCGCTGATCTATCTCAACATGGTCGGCGGCCAGGACGAACTGGTGTTCGACGGCGCTTCCTTCGTGCTCAACGCCGATCGCAGCGTCGGCGCCCAGCTGCCGACATTCCGCGAGTGCGTGACGGTGACGAAATGGCAGCGCGAGGCCGGAACCTGGCGCTGCATCGCCGCGCCGATGGCATCGGCCGCAGTCGAGGAGGGCGACAAGGCAGACTATGCCGCCTGCGTCCTGGGCTTGCGCGACTATGTCGACAAGAACGGCTTTTCCGGCGTGGTGCTCGGTCTATCGGGCGGCATCGACTCCGCGATCTGCGCGGCGATGGCAACCGACGCTCTGGGCGCAAAACGCGTGCGCTGCGTGATGCTGCCGTACCGTTTCACCTCACAGGATTCGCTCGACGACGCGGCCCGCGTCGCCAATGCGCTCGGCGTCACTTACGACACCCTGCCGATCGAGCAGGTGGTGCTCGGTCTTGAAGGGGTGCTGAAGCCGGCGTTCGCGGGAAAGCCGCGCGACGTTACGGAAGAAAACCTGCAGGCGCGCGCCCGCGGCACGATCCTGATGGCGATCTCCAACAAGTTCGGGCTGATGGTGGTGACGACCGGCAACAAATCGGAAATGTCGGTCGGCTATGCCACGCTCTACGGCGACATGAACGGCGGCTTCAATCCGATCAAGGACCTCTACAAGACCGAGGTGTTCCGCCTCTCGCGCTTGCGCAACGGCTGGAAGCCCGACTGGGCGCTTGGTCCCGACGGCGAGGTGATCGCCGACCGCCTGATCGACAAACCGCCGACGGCGGAGCTGCGTGAGAACCAGAAGGATCAGGACACGCTGCCGCCCTACGACATGCTCGATCAGATTCTCGAACGCCTGGTCGAGGGCGAGGAACCGATCGCCTCGATCGTTGCCTCCGGCTTCGACCGCGACATCGTGGTGAAGGTCGAGCGGATGCTCAACCTCGCCGAATACAAGCGGCGGCAGGCAGCGCCGGGCGTCAAGGTGACGCTGCGCAGCTTCGGCCGCGATCGCCGCTATCCGATCGTCAATCGCTTCAGGGATTCCGGCGGCCCACTGCCGGAGCCCGACCCGACGCTGCTCAAGAATGGTGCCGTGACCAAGAGTGAGGCGTTCGATTTCTGAATTTGAGGAGCCCCCGATGCGCGCGATGCTGCGATACCTGCTGCTGATCGGCGCGGTCTGCCTTCCCGGCATCGCCACCGCGCAAAACACCTGGCCGACGCGGCCGGTGCAGTTCATCGTGCCGCTGGCGGCGGGCGGCACCGCCGACGGCACCGCGCGCGTGCTTGCGGAGAAGCTTTCCGAGGTCTGGGGCCAGCGCGTCTATGTCGAGAACAAGGCCGGTGGCAACACCATTCCAGGCACCGATGCGATCGCCAAGGCCGCGCCCGACGGCCACACCATCGGCATGGGCATCATCGGTTCGCAGGCCGCCAACCCGTTCCTGTTCCCGAAACTGCCTTACAACGTGGAGAAGGATTTTTCGCCGATCCTGCTGATCGCCACGAGTCCCATTTTCCTGATCGTCCATCCCTCGGTGCCGGCGAACAACCTGCCGGCGTTCATCGCCCACGCGAAGGCCAATCCGGAGAAGCTCAGCTACGCCTCCACCGGTCACGGCTCGTCGCTGCATCTCGCGGCCGAACAGTTGATCCAGCGCGTCGGCATCAAGATGCAGCACATTCCCTATCGCGGCATGGGCGCGGCCATGGTCGATTTCCTGTCCGGCACCGTGCAGGTGGCGATGGACGTGTCGACGATGGCGCAGGTGCGTGACGGTAAGCTCAAGGCGTTGGGTGTCGCAAGCGACAAGCGCTTCATCGGCGCTCCCAATGTACCGTCGTTCGCAGAGCAGGGGCTCGCCGATTTCGAGGCTACCACATGGCTCTCGCTGCATGCGCCGGCCGGCCTGCCGGCGGATCTGCAGCGCCGGATCAACGCCGACGTCAACCGGGTGCTGGCGATGCCCGACGTACGCGCACGGATGCTGACCATGAGCTACGTCGCGAACGGCGGAACGCCGGAACAGCTCACGGGTTTCCTCGCGGCCGAGCGCAAGAAGATCGGCGCGATCATCCAGACCGCGGGAATCAAGGTCGAGCAATAAGCGGGATCAAATCCGCTCGATCTTGGCGCTCTCGACCATCGACGTCCATTTGGCGATGTCGGCTGCGATGCGAGCCTTGAATTCATCGGGACTCGACGGAGCCGGATTGTTGCCGCCGACGCGTAGCCGCTCGACCACGGCCGGTTCGGCGAGCACGCCGGCGAGTTCGGTGTTCAGCCGATTGACGATCGGCGCAGGCAGGCCCGCGGGCGCGACCATGCCCTGCCAGGACCCGAACGTATATTCGGGCAAGCCGGCCTCCGCCGTGGTCGGAACCTCCGGCAATGCGAAGAATCGACTTTTGGACGTGACGGTCAGCGCACGCACCGTGCCGGCGCGGATGTACTGCATCTCTGCCGTGGGTGAATCCACGATGAAGTCGATCCGCTTCGCCAGGAGATCGGTGATGGCCTGCGAACTGCCGCGATAGGGCACGTGCTGGAGCGGCAGACTGACGGTCTTCGCCAGCATCTCGCCGGCGAGATGCTGGAGCGAGCCGTTGCCGGCGCTGCCGAACAGCAGCGGTGTCGCGCGGCTGCGCGCCAGCGCGATGAGGTCAGCGAGGGTCCGGACGGGGCTCTCGGCATAGGTCACCAGCACGAACGGATAGTCGGTGAGCATGCTGATCATCGCGAAGTCGTCGATGGTCCGGTAGGGCAACGCCTTGTACATCGCCGCCGACACCGCATGGCCGGATGGAATGGTCATCAGCGTGTAGCCGTCCGGCGCCGCGCGGGCGATCTGTCCGGCCGCCACCCGGCCGCCGGCTCCGGGCCGCGCGTCGACCACGATTTGCTGGCCGAGGCGGCGCGACAGGCTCTCCGCGACGATGCGCGCGGTGATGTCGGATGGCCCGCCCGGCGCGAGCCCATGCACCAGCGTGATGGCGCGATCCGGCCACGCGCCCTGCGCGCGCGTCGGCAATGTGAGCGATGCCGCCATCGCGGCCATCGCCACGCGGCGGGTGATGGGCATGGCGTCAGCGGGCCGGAATGAAGGTCGGGCCGACCGCGCGCACGGCGCGCTTGGGATCGGGCTCCGCCGCGGCTTCTTCGGGCGGTATCGCCGTGGCGGTGACCGCGGGCGCAGCAGCAGGCGCCGCCGGTCTGCCCGCTCTGGGGTCGGGCCGTGTGCTGCGCGGCTCCGGCCGGATCGGCTTGCCCTGCGCATCGACGCGCGGCAGCGAAAGCTGCTTGGCCCGCTCCTCGTTGACGACGATGTCGCCGCGCTCGACGGTGTTGTCCTCGAGGTGCTTCATCGCCTGCGCCCAGGACTCGCCCGGCCGGCGGCAACTGCAACTCGAGTCGAAAGCCTGACGATATTTAAACGCGGCGGGCAGCGCGGTGTAGGGCTGCTGGCCGGTGATCGACACCGCCTGGTTGATGTCCTCGCCTGGGTTGCGGTGGGAATACAGCACGACCTCGGCGGCCGGGCACGAACGCTGGCAGGCGCGCTCGTCGTCGCGGAACTTGCTCGGCACGGTCGCGAACGAGATCGGGTAGTAGTAGCCGTCGCAGGTGCGCACGCAGACGGTCCGATAGGTGGACGACTGCGGCGTGTCGCTCTGGCTGAACACCGAGCCCGGTCCGAACAGCGACTCGAACAGGCCGCCGCGCGGTTGCGCCGCGACGCGGTATTGCGGGCCGCAGTCGTTCTGCGTTAGCGCCGCGAGAATGGTGCGGCGTTGCCCGTCGCGCTCGGGCGTGGCGCCCTGCAGCCGCGCCAGGTCGCCTTTGATGCGGTCGAGGTTGCCGCGCATCTGCTGGATCTGCGCGTTGAGTGGACCGCATTGCGCGGGCTGGCCGCCGAACAGGAAGAAGCCGGTGCCTTCGCAGCCGGTGCGGCGCGACGTGGCGAGGTGCTTGTCGAGTTCGAACTGCTGCTTGTTGACCGCGTCCTCGAAGCGTTTGACCTGCTCGGCGCGGGCCGGGTCGGAGGCCCCGCGATCGAACGCCGCAAGCTGGCTTTCGAGCCGGAGGCAGGTCTGGCTCTGCTGCGCCTGTGCGGGCAGGCATGCTGCCAAGGCGAGGAGAGCAGGCGCGAGCCTGCGGCATAGGGTCGATGTCATCGCAACCCCCATCCCCCGGTTGAGACTCGATCGCACTGCGCCGCAGCAGAGTCCCGAATGGCGACCAAAGTGTGAACGCCGGCCGAGGGTCCCGTCAAGCATCGGCGGAATGGGCCTTTTCGGTGACCGCCGCCACGGGAATCCTTGGCCGACGTGATTCCGCGCGCAGGTTCCATAGCACACCGCTGATGATGAAGCCCGCCCCAACGAACACCAGCAGATCGAGCCGTTCGCCATAGAACAGCCACCCCACCACGGCGATGAGCGGGATGCGCAGGAAATCGAGTGGCACCACCACGGTGGCGTCGCCGGCGCGGAATGCGTTGGTCAGGCAATAGTGTGAGGTCAGGCCGACGATGCCGATCGTGACGGCGGGCAGCAGCAGGCTCTGGTCCAGCCGCAGCAGGAAGAAGGAACCCGCGTCAGGCTGCATCCAGAGCGCGCCGACGAGACCCATCGGAAGCTGCATGACGTTCATCCAGAAGATGATCGCGAAGGTGCTGGAATAGGCGGTCAATTGCTTGGTTGCGATCAGCGAAAAGGCATAGGCGAAGGCCGCAGTGAGCACCAGGAACGCGGCCGGCTGGAAGCTCTCGAGACCGGGCCGGACGATCACCATAACCCCGATCAGACCGAGCAGCACGCTGCCGACGCGGCTTGCGGTCAATCGTTCGCCGAGCAGCGGAACCGCGAGCAGGGCGATCCACATCGGCATGGTGAACTCGAGCGCGAACACGGTCGCGAGCGGCAGGACCGTAACCCCGAGCGTCCAGAAGAACTGCCCGCAGAAATGCGAGCTGTTGCGCCAGATGTGCAGACCCATGCGGCGCAGCGCGAGATCGTGCCGCAACTGCGGCCGCGCGGCGATCAGCGCGAGCAGGATGATCACCCCCAGCCCGGAGCGGATCGTCAGAATCTCGAACGTGTTCATGCTGCCGGAAAGCCCGCGGATCGCCAGTGCGCTCGCGGAGAACGACAGCAGGGCGCCGGTCATCCAAAAGACGACCCGGCCGAGATTGGGAATGGCCACGAGGCTTGTTCTTCGGGTTGGAGTGGGGTGCGGGCGGACTGTCTAGCAGCCGCGCCCGCGGCGGTCACTCGGCGTCGGGTTGATTTTCCGGCCGCGCCTTGTCGAAGGCCGGAAGCATCAGACAGGCGGCGTCGGCCGCGACCAGCTTGGGGAACGCATCGAGCGGAACCTTGAGCCGGCGCGCGTTGTACATCTGCGGCACCAGGCAGACGTCGGCCAGCGTGACCTCGCCGCCGAAGCAATAGGGGCCGGGCCGGATCATGGTTTCGAGCGCGGCAAATCCCTCCAGAATCCAGTGGTGGTACCAAGTGTCGATCGCGGGCTGCTCCTGCTTCAATTCGCGCTTGAGGTACTGTAGCGGGGCGAGATTATCGAGCGGGTGGATGTCGCAAGCGATCACGTTGGCGAAGCCGCGCACCTTGGCCCGCGCCACGGCATCGGTCGGCAGCAGCGGCGGCTTGGGATGGACCTCATCCAGATATTCGATGATGGCCGGCGACTGCGTCAGCACGTCGCCGTTGTCGAGCGCGAGCGAGGGAACGCGCCGTTGCGGGTTGACCGCGCGATATTCGGCTGCGTGCTGTCGCCCGCCATCCTTGGTGAGATGGATCGAGATCGGTTCGTAGGCGACGCCTTTGAGGTTGAGCGCGATCCGCACCCGGTAGGCGGCGGACGAACGGAAGTAGGTGTAGAGCTTCACGGGGCATCCTCGTTTTCGCCTCCCCTTCAAAGGGAGGTGACGTGTTTTTACCCCGTGCGGCGGTTCTTTGCGAACTCCGCGGCGAGCTTGGTGGAGCGCTCGGTGAGGTGGACGATGGCACGCTCGAAGGCGGCCCGGTCCGCGGGGGCGATGCCTTCCGAAAGCCGCTTGGCGAAATCGAGCGCAATCGGCGCCAGATCTTCGTAGATAGCGCGGCCGGCCGGCGTCAGCGACAGGAACGATTCCCGCAGGTCGGCGCGGTTGGCGCGGCGGGCGACCATCTTGCCTTTTTCGAGCAGGGCGACGGCGCGCGAGACCTTGGTCTTGTGCATATGGCTGTGGGCGCCCACGGCCTTGCCGGTCATCATGCCGTATTGGCCGAGTGTTACCAGCACGCGCCATTCCGGCACGCCAATGCCGTAGCGATCGGCGTAGATCCGCGACAGCGCCTGCGACACCAGGTTCGCCAGCACGTTGAGCCGGTAGGGGAGGAATTCCTCAAGCTTGAGCGGCGCGGTGTCGCCACGCCCCGCGAGCGCGTCGGCCGTGCCGTCCTCGGCCGGACCGTTGGTCATCGTTGCACCGCCCCCCATCGGGCCTCGGGCGATCCGTTGGCCGGACCTGCCGCGAGGCAAGAACTCTGGCGAAAGTTTTGCGCCTGCGCAACGGGGATTGGACTTGTTCTAAAGGCGTATGGACCCTGTAGAATGCGGCCGTGCTGCAATGGCTGCCGCGCCGTTGCTTCCGGTTGCGCTTGAAACTATCGTCTCAGCAAGATCAACGACATCGCCTCAAGGGAGGCAGCGCCAATGGCCGCCCAGTACATGTCCGGTTTCGGCAACAGCTTCGAGACCGAAGCGCTGCCCGGCGCGCTGCCGATCGGGCGGAACTCGCCGCAGAAGGTGAACTACGGGCTCTACGCGGAGCAGCTTTCCGGCTCGGCGTTCACCGCGCCGCAGGCCAGGAACCAGCGCACCTGGCTCTACCGCATCCGCTCGACTGTGCGGCACACCGGGCGGTTTCAGAAGATCGACAAGGGCCTGATCCGCACCGCGCCGGAGCGCGACGACAGCGACCTGCCGCTCGGCCAGTTGCGCTGGAGCCCGACGCCGATCCCCAAACGCGCGCTCACGTTCGTCACCGGGCTTCACACGGTGACGACGGCCGGCGACGCTGAGGCGCTCGCCGGTATGGCAAGCCATGTGCTCCTGATCACCAAATCCATGGAGCGCGAGCACTTCTTCGATGCCGACGGCGAGCTTCTGATCGTGGCGCAGCAGAACAGCCTGCGGTTTCGCACCGAGTTCGGCGTGATCGAGATCGAGCCTGGCGAAATCTGCGTCATCCCGCGCGGCGTGATCTTCCGGGTCGAGCTGATGAACGGTCCGGCGCGCGCCTATGTCTGCGAGAATTACGGCGGCTCGTTCGCGCTGCCGGATCGCGGTCCAATCGGTGCGAACTGCCTCGCCAACGCACGCGATTTCCTGAGTCCGGTTGCGGCCTATGAGGACAGCGAGAAACCCTGCACGCTGTACGTCAAATGGGGCGGAGAGCTTTTTCGCACCAAGGTGCCGCATTCGCCGCTCGACGTGGTCGCCTGGCACGGCAACTACTATCCCTACAAATACGATCTGCGCCGCTTCTCGCCGGTCGGCGCGCTGCTGTTCGATCACCCCGATCCGTCGATCTACACGGTGATGACATCGCCGTCGGAGACACCCGGCACCGCCAACGTCGATTTCGTGATTTTTCCGGAGCGCTGGGCGGTCGCCGAGAATACCTTTCGGCCGCCGTGGTATCACCGCAACATCATGTCCGAGTTCATGGGGCTGGTTTACGGCGTCTATGACGCCAAGCCCGAGGGCTTCGTGCCGGGCGGCATGAGCCTGCACAACCAGATGCTGCCGCATGGCCCCGACAGCGACGCCTTCGAGCACGCCAGCAACGTCGAACTGAAGCCGGTGAAGCTCACCAATACGCTCGCCTTCATGTTCGAGACCCGGTTCCGCCAGCACGTCACCCGCTATGCGGCGCAGTTGCCGTCGCGACAAGACGACTACGCTGATTGCTGGAAGGGCCTGAAGAAGAATTTCAACCGCAAACGCCGGAATCCAAAATGAAGCTTGCCTCGTTGAAGATCGGTCGCGACGGGCGGCTGGTCGTGGTTTCGCGCGATCTTTCGCGCGCCGCGGACGCGTCCGCGGTCGCGCCGACGCTGCAGGCTGCGATCGACGATTGGAATGCGGCGGAGTCCCGGTTGCGCGAGATCGCGGCGGCGCTCGAGGCCGGCCACATCGCGCACCTGCCGTTCGATCCGGCCAAATGCGCCGCGCCGTTGCCGCGCAGCTACGGCTGGGCCGACGGCTCGGCCTACGTCAATCACGTCGCGTTGGTGCGCAAGGCGCGCGGCGCGGAGCTGCCGGCCTCGTTCTGGACCGATCCGCTGATGTACCGCGGCGGCTCCGACGGTTTCCTCGGTCCCTGCGATCCGATCCCGGTCGGGGACACCGCGTGGGGCGTCGACCTGGAATCCGAGGTCGCGGTCATCGTCTCCGACGTGAAGCAGGGCGCAACGCCGCAGGAAACAGCGCCGCAGATCAAGCTGCTGATGTTGGTCAACGACGTCAGCCTGCGCAATCTCATCCCGGCGGAACTCGCCAAGAGCTTCGGCTTTCTCCAGAGCAAGGGACAGACGGCATTCTCGCCGGTGGCGGTCACGCCGGACGAACTCGGCAATGCCTGGGACGGCGGCAAGGTCAGCCTGCCGCTGGTCAGCCACGTCAACGGCAAGCCGTTCGGCCGGCCCAACGCCGGCGTCGACATGACGTTCGAATTCCCGACGCTCATTGCCCATGCGGTGAAGACCCGCCCGTTGCACGCCGGCGCGATCATCGGCTCGGGCACGGTGTCGAACCGCGATGCCGACGGCGGGCCGGGCAAGCCGGTGGAGGAGGGCGGCGTCGGCTATTCCTGCATCGCCGAAATTCGCTCGGTCGAGACCATCCGGCACGGCGCGCCGAAGACGCGGTTCCTCAATTTCGGCGACCGCGTGCGCGTCGAGATGTTCGACGCGCAGAATCGTTCGATCTTCGGGGCTATCGACCAAGAGGTGGTGCGCGTAGGATGACGATGTCATGAGCACCGGCTTCGCATCTTCAACCGATACGACCGAGAAGAAAATCTCCTTCGACGAGATCGGCCGCGGGCTGTACGCGTTCACCGCCGAGGGCGATCCCAACTCCGGCGTCATCGTCGGCGACGACGGCGTGCTGGTGGTCGACGCCCAGGCGACGCCGGTGATGGCCGGCGAGGTGATCGAGCGGGTGCGCAAGGTCACCGACAAGCCGATCAAATATGTGCTGCTCACCCACTATCATGCGGTGCGCGTGTTCGGCGCTTCGGCGTTCGTGGGTGCGGAGATCCTGGCCTCCGACACGACTCAGGCGATGATCGTGGAGCGCGGCCAGCAGGATAGGGATTCCGAAATCGGCCGCTTCCCGCGCCTGTTCCGCGCCGTCGAGTCGATCCCGCCGGGCCTGACCTGGCCGGCCACTGCGGGAGCATTCATTGCATCGCGATATAGGGCCGCAGGCGCTCCCAAAAGACGCACAAAGAAAATTACGAACCAAGTCACCGCGAACGCGATGGACCCAGAAATGAGGGCATCAAGCCACGCGCTCCCGGTCATGGAAGCGCCGCCACCCACGGAGACGAGAAGGCCCAGAATGGCGACGGTGGTCGGAACGCCGAACAGCCAAGCCCAGTCGTTCGCGAAAATGACAGTGCCTCGCGCCGCGTAGCCCGCGCACCGACACCAAAAACGGATTGTTTCCCGCATGCATCCACCTCTCTGCACCCACTGGTGCTGGTAGGGGCGGAAGGTTCCTTACCACAGAACATGCTACATGTCCTGAGGGTATAGGG
>CAMDEB010000054.1 GCA_945893085.1 Rhodoplanes serenus
AGCGCTGCAGGTGGGCGAGAACGATGTCCTCACGCGGATCGGCCATCAGGGGCTCCGGGCGCGAACGCGCCGCGATCCTGGTACCGGGCGCGCGGTGCGGGCGCAAGGCATCAGGCCGGCGCCGGCATGCCGCCAAGTGCGCGGCGCACGGCGGTCAGCACCTGGTCCGATGGAATGTCGCGCATGCAGCGGTGATGCACGAGCCGGCAGACCGGCTTGTGGCAGGGCCGGCAGGGCACGTCGGTGAGCGTCTCGACGGTCGCGGCGAGCGGATTGAGCGGCGCCCAATGCCACGGGCTGGTCGGGCCGAAGATGCCGACCGTCGGCGTGCCGATGGCGGCTGCGACATGCACCAGGCCGGAGTCGTTCGACACCGCGGCGCTTGCGAGTCTCAAGGCCAGGATGGCGTTGCGCAGGTCGGGCGAGGTGAGATCGCGCGCATTGGCGCCGCCGGCCTGGCCGATCTCGGCGGCGAGGGGGCTTTCGTCCGGGCTGCCGAGCACCCACACGCTCATGCCCTGCTCGGTGAGTTGCCGCGCCAGCTCGGCGAAGTACGCGACCGGCCAGCGCTTGCTCGGCCCGACCGCGCCGGGAGCGAAGGCCACGACCGGGCGGCTATCCCGCGGCAGCCCATGGCGCGCCCGCCATTGCTCGGCCTCGCCCAAAGGCACCTCGAGCTGCGGCACCGGCCAGTCGGCGGGGAGCGCGGCGCCCCTCGGCAGGGCCAGGGCGCCGCAGCGGTCGATCATGCGGGGCAGCTTCTGCTCACCCCAGCGAGCATCGTTGAGCAAGCCCCAGCGCGCCTCGCCCACGAAGCCTGAGCGCTCCTGAATGCCCGCGAGAAACGGCGCCAGCGCCGATTTCCAGGTGCGCGGCATGACCAGGGCGGTGCCGTAATTCTCCGCCCGCAGGCGCTCCGCGAGCGCCCTGTGAGCAGCGTAGGCAAGCCGTTTGCGCGGCAGGTCGGCGACGATGCCCTGCCTCACGCCGGGCATGTAATCGAGCAGCGGCGCGCACAGGGTGGTGGTCAAAACATCAATCGGACGAGTGGGATAGCGCTCCCGCAGCAGCCGCACCACGGAGTGGCAGCGGACGAAATCGCCGATCCACATGTAGGGGATGAGCAAAATCGGCCGATCGTTTGAATCGCTATTCATCGATTATCACCGCCCGCGGCGGTAACCCGCTTGTTCCAGCCTGTCCAGCCCGTGTCTAAACCCTTGTTGTGAAAGCCGTTTACCCCGTCCGCGTCGCCAAGTTGCGCCCCCGGCCCGAGTGGGGCAAACAGGGCCACGATTGCGGCGGGGTGCGGATGCTTCTGGTCACCGGCGGCGCCGGGTTCATCGGGTCGAACGTGGTCGCGGCCCTCAACGAGGCCGGGCGCACCGACATCGTCGTCAACGACGTCCTGGGCAGCGATGAGAAGTGGCGGAACCTGGCCAAGCGGCAGTTGAGCGACGTGGTGCCGCCCGCCGACCTGTTGCGCTGGCTGGACGGGCGAAAACTTGAAGCCGTGATTCATCTCGGCGCCATTTCCGATACCACCGCGACCGACGCCGATCTGGTCATCGACACCAATTTCAGGCTCTCGCTCAGTCTGCTCGACTGGTGCTCAAAGGCGTCCACGCCCTTCATCTACGCCTCCTCAGCCGCCACCTACGGTGCTCAAGACAGGGTTTTCACCGACGATATGTCGCCGGCCGCGCTGAGCAAACTCCAGCCGCTGAATCTCTACGGCTGGAGCAAGCACCTGTTCGACCGCGCGGTGATCGACCGCGCCGTCCGCAAGGACAAGTTGCCGCCGCAATGGGCCGGGCTCAAGTTCTTCAACGTGTTCGGTCCGAACGAGTACCACAAGGGCGCGATGGCGAGCGTGCTGTGCCGGGTGTTCGACGAGGCCAAGGCCGGCAAGACGGTCAAGCTGTTCAAATCGCACAAGCCCGGCATCGAGGACGGCGATCAGCGCCGCGACTTCATCTATGTCGACGACGCGGTCGCGGTGGTGCGCTGGCTGCTGGAGTCGCCGAAGGTGTCGGGTCTGTTCAACGTCGGCACCGGCAAGGCGCGTAGCTTTCGCGACATGATCACGGCGCTGTTCAAGACGCTCGGGCAGAAGCCCAACATCGAATATGTCGACATGCCGGAGAACATCCGCGGCCAGTACCAGTATTTCACGCAAGCCGAGGTCGATAACCTGCGCCGCTCAGGCTACAACGCCGGCTTCACTCCGCTCGAGGACGCAGTGCAGCGCTACGTGACCCAGTTCCTCGCCACCGCCGACCGCTACCGGTAGGGCGCGATGTTCAATTTCGAAAAACAACTGGGCAGGCTCGGCAAGCAGACCATCCTTTGCATCGGCGATCTGATGCTCGACGACTTCGTCTACGGCGAGGTCTCGCGCATCTCCCCCGAAGCGCCGGCGCCGGTGATCGCGGTCGGCCGCGAGGATCTCATCATCGGCGGCGCCGGCAATGTCGCGCGCAACATTGCGAGCCTCGGCGCACGCTGCATTTTTGTCGGCGTGATCGGCGACGACATCGCCGGCACGATCTTGAAATCCGAATTCAGGGCCTTCAAGACCATCAAGCCGCATCTGGTCGTCGATCGGTCGCGGCCGACCACGCGCAAGCTCCGCTTCGTCTCCGAGCACCATTCGACGCATCTGCTGCGCGCCGACTGGGAGCTTGCGAAGCCGGTCGATCCCAAGATCGAGAAGGCGCTGATCGCGAAAGCGCTGGCTGCGCTGCCGCGGGTCGACGCGGTGGTGCTGTCCGACTACGCCAAGGGCACGCTGACGCCGCGCGTCATCCGCGCGGTGATCGAGCGGGCGAAGAAGCTCAAGAAGCCGGTGGTGGTCGATCCCAAGGGCGCCGATTTCTCGATCTACCGCGGCGCTACGCTGATCACGCCGAACCGCAAGGAGCTGGCTGAGGCGACGCGGCACGCGGTTGCATCACCGGATGAATTGGCTGCCGCGGCGACGGCGCTGATGGGTGCCGTTGGCAGCAAGGCTGTGCTGGTCACGCTGAGCGAGGACGGCATGATGCTTCAGGCGCGCGGCGCAACGCCCGTGCACGTTCCGTCCTATTCGGTGAAGGTGAGCGACGTCTCCGGCGCCGGCGACACCGTTGTCGCCGTGCTGTCCGTGCTGCTGGCGATGGGCGCGGATTTCGAAGCCGCGATGCGGGCGGCCAATGCCGCGGCTTCCGTGGTCGTCGGCAAGCGCGGCACTGCGACCGTTTCGGCCGCCGAGCTGCGCGCCCGCATTCTCCCCTCCGCGACGCTCGCCCCCGAAGAGAAGATCGTGTTCGACTGGCGCGAGCTGGAAGGCAGGCTCGCCGGATGGCGGAAAGAGGGTTTGCGCATCGGCTTCACCAACGGCGTGTTCGATCTGCTGCATCCCGGCCACGTCAAGGTGCTGGCGCAGGCGCGCGGCACTTGCGACCGCCTGGTGGTCGGCCTCAACAGCGATGCCTCGGTGCGCCGTCTCAAGGGAAAAGATCGCCCGATCCAGAGCGAGCACGCGCGCGCCGAGGTGCTGGCGGCGCTCGAAGCCGTCGACCTGGTCGCCGTGTTCGAGCAGGACACGCCGCTCGAATTGATCCGGCGCATCCGGCCGAGCGTGCTGGTCAAAGGCGGCGACTATGTCCGCAACCAGGTCGTCGGCCGCGACGTGGTGGAAGCGCAGGGCGGCGAGGTCATCCTGGTCGATCTCGTGGCGGGCTTCAGCACCACCCGGATCGTCGAAAAGTCGCGCGCGCGCAAATCCCCCGCGCGTAAGCCGCGCAAGCGCTGAAGGCACGCCGTGGCCGCCGAACTGCCGCATCGCGAGGAAGAGCAGCTCGTCTGCCAGTTTTTCGGCGGCGAGACCTTCGGTTTCTTCGTCGAGGTCGGCGCCAATCATCCGACGCTGAACTCCCAGACCTCGCACCTGGAAAAGCTGGGCTGGACCGGCGTGCTGGTCGAGCCGCAACCCGATCTCGCGGCTTGGCTGGTGACCGCGCGCACCGCCAAGGTGTTCGCGGTGGCATGCTCGTCACCGGACAACGCCGGCGAGTCGATGGCGCTGCATGTGGCCGGTCCGCTGTCGGCGCTCGATCGCGGTAAGATGGCGCCCGGGGCGCAGCCCGACTACGTCATCATGGTGCCGACGCGCACGCTCGACGATATCCTCGAAGAAGCCGAGGCGCCGACCCCGATCGATCTGCTGTCGGTCGACGTCGAAGGCCACGAGATCGAGGTGCTGCTCGGCTTCGACTTCGGATATTGGCAGCCGCGGCTGATCCTGCTGGAAGACCACGTCGAAGACCTAGAGAAGCATCGTTTCCTCAAGGCATCGGGCTATCGGCTGATCCGCCGTGCCGGAAACAACGGCTGGTATGTGCCGGCCGGGTCATCGATCACGCTTACGCGGGACGAGCGCTGGCAGATTATCCGCAAATATTATCTCGCCTTGCCGTTCCGGATGGCGCGCAATGTGGTCCGGCGCGTGCGCAGGTTGTTCGGCAACTGGGTGAAGGGCCGCTGACGATCAAACAAAACTGTTCATATGATTTTGTTGCGGCTGTCAGCGGGCAGAGCTTGAAGCTCTGGCCGTGCATTGCGGAAATCTCCGACGCACTGCTTAAGCGCACTGAAAATCATCTCCTTATTCTCGCTACCCTTGTCCCAGACGTACCCATGCGCGAGGTTAATTACGATGCCGCAGCTGAGGTGCAAGAGAAAACCACCGGGAACCACGGAGATCAGCAAGACGCTAGCACCGCCACGCGTCAGACCTTTCAACGCCGGCGCAATTAGGTCCCGCAGATCGTCTTGCTCTGACTGTTTAAGGAGATAAACAGCCCGTCCCAGAGCGATCAAGCTAACTAGCGGGGCAACCACATTAGCATAGACAATGCCGCTGCATTCGGTTGACGCAGCTGACGCCACGAGTTTGGCCGGATCGTTCCAGTTACAATAGATTGAGACACCAATGAGCTCGCCACCCAGAAACTGAGCCACATTTACGGTGTCCAAGTGTTTGAAGTAATCGCTAACCTCATCGACGCGCTCGAGAGCCACAATCGGCATGCCGCGCGTGGTGATTAGGTCTTTCCAGTATTCGTTCGCCCATGTTCCGATCTGGTCCAGCGCACTTAAGTCCGGCAAGGATTCGTGGACAGCATTCCAACTGCCAGCGAGAGTGTGGCCGCCATCACTAAGCCGATGCCAGCCACCTCCGATATGCGTGCGCAAATACTCAGCATCCATAGCCTTACTCGCGACGGTAGCCACCTGATGGCTTAAATTATCCGTTAGCCAGTGGCTCAGCTCTGCGTTGCCCTTCCAGTCAAGCGCTACGCCGTAGGCTTCGGCGACCACGGAAGTTGCGGTCCCTGATCCGCGTTTTACGGACGCGACGAAACGCTCCGACGCCTTGGCGATAACCGTCTGGCCACCTGTTGCCATTTCGTTGGCACGTTGCCGCCACTCATCGAAGCTGCTCACGAATCGCCCCCGCGAAATAATGGAATCATTATAAAGGCGCGCGATTGGCGGTCAATTCATCAATCCAACGCAGAACCGGCATGTCGCAGCGAGAACGTTGGTTAGTGGGATAGTTCGGCTGTGCTCACCGCCGTTGCCACAAGGTCGAGGGCATCAAGGATTATTCTCCCGCTCCAGCGTCTCGCTGGGTGGCGGCCCCCAATTCTGCATCTCCTCGTGGCGCTTGGCGTAGCGATAGAACGTGCCCTCGAAATTGCCGAACGCGATCACGAAGCCGGCCCAGCCGTCCTTGAAGCCGCGCTTGACGAAGTAGTGCTTGATGAACGCCCAGGCGCCGTGGCCGAGCGCGCTCCACATTGACACGCGCCGGTTGGAAAGCCGCTTCACGCCGAGCGATGAGTAGCGGTTCATCTTGCGGATGACCTCGTCGAGGCTGCCGAACGGGAATTGCTGGATCGCGTTGCGCAGCTTGCCGAGCGGCTTGCCGGTGAGCAGCTCATAGCCTTCATGCACCGCGTCGGGCTTGTAGCGCATCGCGCCTCTGCGGAAGAGCTGCGGTTGGCGGTAGTTCGGGTACCAGCCGGAGCCGGTGATCCAGCGGCCCATCATGTAGGAGCGGCGCGGCACGAGATAGGCGTCATGCGCGGGCTCGCCTGCGAGCAGTTCCAGTATCTCGTCGCGCACCGCCGCAGTGCATTGCTCGTCGGAGTCGAGGCTGAACAGCCACTCGTGCCGGCATGTCTCGATGGCGCGGTTGCGCAGCTCGCCGAAGCCCGAGAAATCGACCTGCACCACGCGCGCACCGAGCGCCTGCGCCAGCGCGACGGTGTTGTCGGTGCTGTGCGAATCGACGACCACGACCTCGTCCGCCCACAGCACGCTCTTGACCGCGGCTTCGACCTTCGCGGCCTCGTTATAGGCGAGGATGGTGGCGGATATCTTTTGCATCGGGTGGTTTCGGTGAACGCCACCTTTGTAGCCAGATTTTCCAGGCTTGGCCATTGCAGCGCGTCTGGCACTGCCTGGAAAAACATGGTTCAAGCGTGATGCGGGAGGCTGAAAGCTTGGCCGAGCTGATCTCCGTCATCATGACCACCTATGACCGCGAGGACGCGCTCGCGGCGGTGCTGCGTTCGCTTGCGCGGCAGAGCGATCGGAATTTCGAAGTTATCGTCGCCGACGACGGTTCGGGTCCCGCGACCGCCACGCTGATCGCAGAGTGGAAGCCCAAGATCGGCGTGCCGCTCGCGCACGTCTGGCAGGAGCACCGCGACTTTCGCGCCGCCGAGATTCGCAACCGCGCCATCGCCACGAGCCGCGGGACCTATTGCGTGTTCCTCGATGGCGACTGCCTGGTGCGGCCCGATTTCATCGCCACCCATCGCCGGCTGGCCGAGCCCGGATTTTTCGTCACCGGCAACCGCGCGCTGCTGACGGCCAAGCTCACCGACGCGGCCTTGCGCGAGCGGCAGGAGCCGGAGGCTTGGGGGCTCGGCCGCTGGATCGGGCAACGGCTCGGCGGCGGCCTCAACCGGCTGGCGCCGGTGCTGCGCCTGCCGCTTGGCCCGCTGCGCAAGCTGCGGCCGCGGGCCTGGGAGGGCGCGCGCTCGTGCAATCTCGCGGTCCGGCGCGCCGATCTCGAACGGGTGGACGGTTTCGATGCCGCCTTCAGCGGCTGGGGCAAGGAGGATTCCGATCTGCTGGTGCGGCTGCTGCACGCCGGGGTGCGGCGCAAGGATGGCGCGTTCGCGACCGGGGTGCTGCACCTGTGGCATCCGCCGGCCGATCGTGGGCGGCTGGCGGACAACGAGCGCAGGCTTGATGCGGTGATCGCGGGCGGTCGGGTGCGGGCCGAGCGTGGCCTGTCGAGCCTTGCTGTCGACGCGGGCGCGACTCCAGCATAGCCATGGAACCGTCAGCCCCATCCGATTTCGGCGCTCTCGCTCCCGGACCTCTGGACCGGGCGGTGATCGCGCTGACCAGCGGCCTGCCCAGCAATTGGCTCGGGCAGCGTCTTGCGATCGGGCTGCGCAGGATCACCACCATGCGGCTCGACCATCCGGCCGGCGCGCTCGATGTGGTTCGCTGGGGCCTGCGCGTGCGGCTGCATCCGCGCGACAACGGCTGCGAGAAGAACCTGCTGTTCACGCCGCAGATGTACGAGGCGGTCGAACTCGCGCAGCTCGCAGCGGAGATCGCGCGGGTCAGGGCGGAGCGGCGCGGGTTCGTGTTCGTCGACATCGGCGCCAATGTCGGGCTGTTTTCGCTGTTCGCCGCGGCTTGTGCCGGACCGGGCGCCCGTATCCTGGCCGTCGAGCCGGGGGCGGGGAATTTCGCCCGCCTGCAGTTCAACATCGCCGCCAATCCGGGCCTGCCGATCCGTCCGATCCGAACCGCGCTGGGCGATGAGCCGGGTGAGCTTGCCGTCGACCTGCATCGCGGCGATCGCGGCGGCACCCGCACCCGCAAGGTCGATGGCACCGACGCACTGCGGGTCCAGGCGCAAACGCTGGCGCAGCTTGTGCAAGAGCAGCGCATCGACGGCATCGACGCCATGAAGATCGATGTCGAAGGCGCGGAGGAGCTGATCCTACTGCCATTTTTTCAAAATGTCCGGGAATCGCTGTGGCCGCGGCTCATTCTGATCGAGGATGCCGGCGATGCCTGGGCGACGGACTTGATTTCGTTTCTGGGCGAAAGGGGCTATTGCGTCACCGCGCGCAGCAAGCTGAACGTGATGCTGCACCGGATGCCCAACGGGTCGCGATGAACAAGCTGGCAGCACTTCTTCCGTTCGATCGTCTGTCGCGGCTCGCCGATGGGCTTGCGGTCGCGCTCGCGGTGTCGTTGCCGTGGTCGACCTCGGCGACCGGCATTCTGGCGGTGCTGTGGCTGCTGGCGGTGGTTCCCACGCTCGACGTTGCGAGCGTACGCCGCGAGCTCTCGACCGCCGCCGGCGGCCTGCCGGCGCTGCTGTGGGCGCTCGCCGTCGTCGGCATGCTTTGGGCCGACGTGCCGTGGGCGGAGCGCCTCGATGGCCTCAACTCGTTTCACAAGCTGCTGTTCATTCCGCTGCTGCTGGCGCAGTTCCGCCGCTCGGATGCCGGGCGCGCCGTGATGATCGGCTTCCTGGCGTCGTGCGCGGCCTTGCTCGTCGTCTCGTGGCTGCTGGTGCTGCTGCCGTCGTTGCCGTGGCGCGGCAAGTACACGATCGGGGTTCCGGTCAAGGACTACATCTCGCAAAGCTCGATGTTCACGGTGGCGATTTTCATCCTGGCGTATGTCGCGCTCGACATCTGGCGGGACGGCCGCAGACGTCTCGCGCTTGCGCTGTCGCTGCTGGCGCTGATGTTCCTGTTGAATATTTTCCAGATCGCCACCAGCCGGACGGCGCTGGTGGTGATCCCGGTCTTGCTGCTGGCGTTCGGGCTCAAGCGATTGAGCTGGAAGGGTGTCGCGGTGCTGTGCGCCGCTGGCGTGATCGTCACCGCTGCGGCGTGGCCGTTCTCGAGCGGCTTGCAGCAGCGCGTCATGACGCTGTTCACCGAAGTGCGCGACTATCGGCCCGACGCCGCCAGCACCCCGGCCGGCGAGCGGATCGAGTTCTGGCGCAAGTCGGTCGGCTTCGTGGCGCAGGCGCCGGTGATCGGCCACGGCACCGGTTCGATCCGCGAGCAGTTCCGCAAGTCGGTGGTCGGGCAGACCGGCATGGCGGCGCTCGCGTCGGCCAATCCGCACAACCAGACGCTGGCGGTGGCGATCCAGCTCGGCTTCGTCGGCACGGCGGTGCTGTTTGCGATGTGGATCGCGCACCTGCTGTTGTTCCGCGGGGCAGGCGGCGCGGCGTGGGTCGGGCTGGTCGTCGTCGTGCAGAACATCGTCGGCTCGCTGTTCAACGCCCACCTGTTCGACTTCACGCAGGGGTGGGGTTACGTCATCGGCCTAGGCGTCGCCGGCGGCATCGCGCTGCGCAATGCGGCCGGCGCGAAGGCGCCGGGATGACGGCAGGCGCGCTCAGGCGCCCTTGTAGGACTTTTCCTCGACGATTGCGGAGCCGAAGGCCTGGTTGATGCGCTGCTTGACGCGGGCGCGCTGGTCGTTGGTCTGGTAGACGCTGCGGGCGAGCTCGATGAAACGCGCGCCGAAATCCTGGGCCGCTTCGAGCTCGCGGATCGCATCCTCGATCTCCCATAGCGCGGTGTTGAGCACCTTCAGCTCGCTGGCGTACGGCGCCATCTCGGGCGTATCGAGGCCGGCGCTGGTCTGGAGTTGTTGCAGGATCGTCAGCTCGGCCAGGACATTGCGCCGCTTGTCCTCGCCGGACATCCGCTCCGCCTTGATTTCAAGGATGGTGATCTTGTCGATCAGCTCGCCGATGCCGATGGGCGCCCGCAATTGTCGATCGGAATTTGGCATGGGTCCGGGCTTCGCTTAGAGATAGAATTTCGGCGCGCGATGTCGCGTCAGATAGCAGGTCCGGGAAGAGGATTGCAACGCGTGGACGGTCTGCCCCCGCAGCCAAAAATCCTGATCGTCACCCTGCGCCGGCTCGGCGACGCGCTGCTGACGACGCCGCTGGTGCGGACGGTCCGCCGCGGCTTTCCGCAGGCGAGCCTGGACATGCTGGTGTTTCGCGGCAGCGAGCGCATCCTCAAGGGCAACCCGGACATCGACACCATCGTGACCATGCCGGAGCGGGCGTCGCTGACGCAATCGCTGTCGCTGATCGCGCGGCTGTGGCGGCGTTACGATCTCGTCATATCCACGCAGACCGGCGATCGCCCGACGTTCTTCTCGCTGCTGGCCGGACGCCGCCGGGTCGGGCTGGTGCCGCATCGCGGTGACGGGTTGTGGTGGAAACGGCGGGTGCACCATCGCCCGGTGCCGGCCGAGCCCGACAGCCATCGGGTGGAGCAGTTGTTGCGGCTCACCGATGCGCTCGGCCTCGCACGCGAGCGCAGCATCGTCTGCCCGACCGGCTCGTCGGCCGCCGCGGTCGCGCCGCAGGGCGCCTACGCCGTCCTGCACGTCAACCCGATGTACCGCTACAAGCGCTGGAACGACGCCGGCTGGCGCGATCTCGCGTGCGGGCTCGCCGAGCGCGGGCTCGCCGTGGTGGTGACCGAGGGGCGCGATCCGGCCGAGCGCGCCTATGTCGACAGCCTGTGGCCGCCCGGCGATCCGGCGGTGATCCGCGAGCACGGCTGGCTCGACTGGCCGGGGCTTGCGGCGCTGCTGCAGGGAGCGGCGGTCTACATTGGCCCGGATACCTCCGTGACGCATCTCGCGGCCGGCAGCGGCTGTCCGACCATCGCGATCTATGGCGCGACCAGCCCGCGCTTGATCGGACCGTGGCCGGTCGGCGGCCTGACCGAGCCTTGGGCCCACGACGGTACGATCCAGCACCGCGGCAATGTCCGGGTGGTGCAAAATCCGCTGCCGTGCATGCCCTGCGAGCGGCTCGGTTGCGAGCGGCATCTCGACAGCCGCAGCCAATGTCTTGAAGAGCTGACGGCCGCCCAGGTTTTGGTTGCGGTGGATCAGGCGCGGGGCAGGGTGGCGCCGTAAGTCAAAGGCCGGTATGGAAGGCGCCATGCCGCCGACGGGTAGGCTAAGAATCGGAAGGCCAAGAACTGGAAGGCCATGACTCGACTGTCGCCGCTGACATTCCGGCAATGGCTGATCGTGGCCCATGATCTCCTGGTCACGGCGGCTGCCATCGTCGCCACCTTCTACATTCGCTTCGAAGAAGGCCGCCTGGTGGAGCGCCTCGATGGCTTGCCCACCTTGCTGCCGGGCTTCGTCATCTACGCCGGTGTCGTCTATTTCCTGTTCGGCCTGCACGAAGCGAAATGGCGCTTCGCCTCGCTCCCCGATCTCCTGCATATTTTCAAGGCCGTGACGGCGCTCGCGCTGTCGCTGCTGGTGCTCGACTACATCCTGCTGTCGCCGAATTTCTACGGCGCGTTCTATTTCGGCAAAATCACCATCGTCCTGTACTGGTTCCTGCAGACGGCGTTCCTCGGCGGCTCGCGTCTCGCCTACCGCTACTTCCGCGACGCGCGCACGCGCCAGCACGCCATTGCCGCCGATTCGATCCCCACGCTGCTGCTCGGCCGCGCCGCCGACATCGAAGTGCTGTTGCGGGCGATCGAGAGCGGAGCGGTCACCAAGATCTCGCCGGTCGGCGTGCTCTCGCCATCGGCGGGCGATCAGGGCCAGTCGATCCGCGGCGTGCCGGTGCTGGGCGACCTCGGAAATCTCGAGCGCGCCGTCGCCGAGCTCGCCCGTCGCGGCACCCGCGTGGCCCGCGTCGTGCTCACGCCGTCGGTGCTGGCGCCCGAAGCCAAGCCCGAGGCGGTGCTGATGCTGGCGCGCCGGCTCGGGTTGACGACCAGCCGGCTGCGGGCGCTCGACCAGGGCGATGAGGCGCTGCGGCTGGCGCCGGTCGCGGTCGAGGACCTGCTGCTGCGGCCGAGCGTTGCGATCGACTACCGCCGGGTGGAAGAGTTTGTGAAGGGCAAGTCGGTGGTGGTGACCGGCGGCGGCGGTTCGATCGGCGCCGAGATCTGCGACCGCGTCGTGACCTTCGGCGCGGCGCGGCTGCTGATCGTCGAGAATTCGGAGCCGGCGCTCTACGCGATTCAGGAACGGCTCGCGGCCCGGCAATCGCAGGTCCAGGTCGAGGGCCGTCTCGCCGACGTGCGCGACCGCGACCGCCTGCTCCGGCTGCTCGCCGCGTTCAAGCCGGACATCGTGTTCCACGCCGCCGCCTTGAAGCACGTGCCGCTGCTCGAGCAGGATTGGAGCGAGGCGGTCAAGACCAACGTGTTCGGCTCGGTCCATGTCGCGGATGCCGCGGCGGCGGCCGGCGCCAGCGCCATGACCATGATCTCCACCGACAAGGCGATCGAGCCGGTCTCCATGCTGGGTGCGACCAAGCGTTTCGCCGAGATGTATTGCCAGGCGCTCGACGCCGACACGACGCGCCAGGCCGCCGCGGGCAGGGCGCCGATGCGCCTGATTGCGGTGCGGTTCGGCAACGTGCTGGCTTCCAACGGTTCGGTGGTTCCGAAATTCAAGGCGCAGATCGAAGCCGGCGGGCCGGTGACCGTGACTCATCGCGATATGGTGCGCTTCTTCATGACCATCCGGGAGGCGTGCGATCTGGTCATCACCGCGACCAGCCACGCGCTCGGTTCGGCGCGCCGCGACGTGTCCGTCTACGTCCTCAACATGGGACAGCCGGTGAAGATTCTCGACCTCGCCGAGCGCATGATCCGGCTGGCCGGGCTCGAGCCGCAGCGCGACGTCGATATCGTCTTCACCGGTCTGCGGCCGGGCGAGCGGCTCAACGAAATCCTGTTCGCGCGCGAGGAAGCCCACGCCGAGATCGGCATCGCTGGCATCGTCGCGGCCAAACCCTCGCACCCGTCGCTCGAAGCGATGCGGGCGTGGCTGGCGACGCTGGAGCAGGCGCTGGTGCGTGAGGAGCGATCGGCGATCGATCGCGTGCTGCGCGACTCGGTGCCGGATTTCCGCGGCGAGGTTGCCTGAACGGCGCCTATTTTCGATGCGCGAAGACGTGCAGCAGCCAGCCGACAAGACCCGCCGCACAAGCCAGCGCGACCAACGCGTTGACCGGCTCTGGTTTCAGCACCGTCACAGCCGCGAGAGCGACAAGTCCCAGATTGATCGCGAACACCCGGGCGACGATTTCAGGCACGCTGAAGCCCATGTCGGTCGCGCGCTGGTAGAAGTGGCTGCGATGCGCCTGCCAGAACGGCTCGCGATTTGCGATGCGCCGGCCGAGCGTGATGGTGGCGTCGGAGAGATAGTAAAGCGGCAGGATGAGCGCCGCGGCGACGTGGCCGTTGCCGGCGACCAGCACCAGCAGCCAGCCGAGCAGCAGCCCGATCGGCAGGCTGCCGACGTCGCCGAGAAACAGCCGCGCCACCGGCCGGTTGAACGGCGCGAAACCGAGCACAGCGCCGCCGAGCGCAAATGCGACGACGACGCCGGAGATGGGGAGCGCACCCAGCATGCCGAGGATCACCAGGCCGCCGGTGATCGGCACCACCTCGGCGACGGTCATCCAATCGATGCCGTCCATGAAATTGACCAGGTTGACGAGCCAGACCACGGCGAGCAGCAGCAGCGCGCGTTCGATCCACCACGGCAGCAGCGAAACAACGCGCAGTTCGTCCGGAAGCGACGCGATGACCACGCCGGCCGCGAGGATTTGCAACAGCAGCCGCGGTGCAACGGCAATGGTACGGATGTCGTCGACCGCGCCCACGATCGCGATGAAGACGGCCGCGGCCAGGACCGGAAACAGATGCGCGGCGAATTCCGCCTTGAACGCGCTGAAGTATAGAACGGCGATCGCGCTCGCGCCGACGGTGGCTGCGACCACCGCGATGCCGCCGCCTTGCGGCGTCGGGATGCGATGCGAGGAGCGGGCATTCGGCCGGGCCAGCGCATAGCGTTGCAGCAGGGGTCGCAGCAGCACGATCAGCCCGCCGCTCATCAGCGCGGATGCGGCCAACAGAACGAGCCCGTTGACGAAGTACCACGCGGTCATGCTCATGGCGTTGTTGCTCGTCAGTTCCGCTGGCCGGCAATCAGCATGAGATAAAGCTCGACGGTCTGTCGACCGATCGCATCCGCCGCGAACTTTTCGACCACGAGGCGCCGCGCCGCCGCGCCATAGCGTGCACGCCGCTCGGGCGAGCCGGCGAGCGTTGCGATCGCGGCCGCCAAAGCCTCTGCGTCGTCGACCGGCACCAGCAGGCCGGACTCTTCGTGCCGCACGATCTCCCGGCAGCCCGGAACGTCGGTTGCGACCATCGGCCGGCCGCACGCGGCGGCTTCAAGCAGGCTCTTCGGCAGGCCCTCGCGCCGCGACGGCAGCACCGCGATATGCGCGCGCGCCCACAGCGCGGCGATATCGTCGACATGGCCGAGCCGGTGGATGCCCGGCTCGCGACTCCAGCCTTGGGCCTCGTCTTCGGTGACGGACGAGGGATTCGCCGGATCGGGCGTGCCGGCGATCAGCAATTCGATGTTCGCGCCGCTCTGCCGCAGCAACCGATGAGCGCCGACCAGCGTGCGGATGCCCTTGTCGTCGAGCAGCCGCCCGACGAAAGCGATGCTCAGTGGGCCGTCCGGCTCGGGCAGCGGCTGCAAGGTTTCGGTATCGACGCCCGACCCCGGGATCAGGGCGATGCGTCGCGCCGAGATGCCCAGCGCAAGCAGGCCGTCGCGATCGTCGGGATTTTGGATCAGGGCGACGCAGTTGCGGCGATCGAACAGCAGGCGCAGCAACGGACCCATCACCGGACGCAGCCAGCGCGCCTTCCGGCTTCCCGACGTGAACATGTAACCGAGGCCGGTCAGCGCGTTCACGCAGGCGACCGGCCGGCCCAGCGCGGCAATCATTCCAAGCACCGCGGACTGCAACGCGACGTGGTGGGCGATGGCCGGCCTGACCGTGCGGTGGATGCGGCGCAGCGCCCGGATCGCCGCCAGCGACGCGATCGGAGAGAGCGTGCCGCGCGCGAACGGCACCGGATGCAGCACGAAACCCTCGGCCGCGATCGCCGCGGCGCCGTCGGCCACCTTGGTCGCGACATGTACCTCGTAGCCGGCCGCGCGCGCCGCGCGCGCCATCGGCAGGCGATGCGACAGGAAGTACCAGTCTTCGGTGACGACGTAGAGCAGACGTGGCGGCATCGGCGCTCGTCCTAGGCGGCGCCGGCCCGCAGGAAGTCGTGGATGTGGACGATGCCGACCGGATTGCCGGCCTCGACCACCATCAAGGCGGTGATCTTCATCGCATTGTGCAGTTCGAGCGCCTCGCTGACCTGCTGGTCAGGCCGGATC
>CAMDEB010000055.1 GCA_945893085.1 Rhodoplanes serenus
TGCGAGATCAGCTTCCGCCTCACCCGCGACCTGCCGCCACGCACTGCTGAGTATTCGCAGGCCGAGGTGTTCGACGCGCTGGAAGCCTGCACCGCCTTCGAGGCGGTCGACTGCCGCTACAAGGATCTCGCGGCGACGATGGCGAAGTCGCCGTACGACTTCTACGCCGACCACATCGCCGCCGGCGCCATGGTGTTCGGCAAATTCCGCAAGGACTGGCAGAATTACGATTTCACCAAGACCCGCGTCTCGCTCAAGCAGGGCGCGCGCACCATCATCGAAAAGGTCGGCGGCCACCCGACCGGCAACCCGGCGATCCCGGTCCTGGTGCTCGCCAACATGCGGCGCGGCACGACCGGATTGAAGGCGGGCTGGATCGTGGTGACCGGCTCGTTCACCGGATTCCACCCGGTCGAGATGAATGAGCCGGTGCGCGGCGAGTTCGAGGGCTTCGGCACCATGGAAGCGACGATCGTAGGCTAGAGTTGCAAACAAGAATTGGATCTAGGGGAGAAACGTCATGAAATTTCCACGCCGGCATTTTCTGCGCCTGGCAGCGGGCGCCGCGGCGCTTCCGGCATTGCCGCGCATCGCCAGCGCGCAGGCCTATCCGAACCGCATCGTCAAGCTCGTGGTCGGATTTCCCCCGGGCGGCGGCGCTGACGCGGTCTCGCGCATCATCGCCCACCGGCTGTCGGAGGTTTGGAGCCAGCAGGTCGTGGTCGAGAACAAGCCCGGCGCCGGCAGCAACCTGGCGCTCGACAACGTCGCCAATTCGCCGCCCGACGGCTACACGATCATCATGTCGGTCCGCGCGCCCGGGCTGAGCCGCTTCCTGTTTTCGCAACTGAGCTACGACCCGGACGCCTTCGCGCCGGTGTCGCGCATCGGCACCTACACCCATCTCCTGGTGGTGCCGAAAGATCACCCCGCGAAGACGATGGCGGAGTTCATCGCCAGGGCGAAGGCCAATCCCGGCAAGGTCACGTTCGCATCGCCCGGCGTCGGCACGCCGTCGCATCTCACCGCCGAATATCTCAAGGTCAAGGGCGGCTTCGACATGACGCACGTGCCCTATCGCGGGGTGGCGGCGGGTGCGATGAACGACCTGTTGGCCAACCGCATCGACGCGATGGTCAATACCACCGGCTCGCTGCTGCAAGCTGCGCGAAGTGGAAACGTCCGCGGCCTCGCGGTGACGGCGGCGAAGCGCTCGCAGTTGGCGCCTGAATTCCCGACCATGCAGGAATCCGGCGTCGCCGGGTTCGACATTTCATCGTGGTACGGATTGTTCATGCCGTTGAAGACGCCGCCCGACATCGTGAAGAAGATCAACGCCGACATGGTCACGATCCTGGCCGAACCGGCGATGAAGTCGCGGCTCTCCCCGCTCGGCATCGAAGCAACGAGTTCAACGCCGGAACAGTTGGCCGCCGACGCCAAAGCGGAGACCGAGCTCTGGGGCGAGGTCATCAAGGCAACCGGCATCAAGGGCGATTGATCGAATATCCCGTGGAGTGACGTTGCCGTATCCGGCGTCACTCCACCTTCTCGTTCGGATAGACGCCCCACAGCCGGTCCTGGGCGACCCAGCCGTCGAAGCCCTGGCCGTTGATGCGGCACCAGGTTCCGCTGCAGCGCTTGACCGAGGCGAGCACGCCGGGCTGGAGCTGGGCGGCGACATCGCTCTTGGCGTCGGCACTCTGATAGGCCGGAACCAGGTCGTCCTTCGATTTCGCCGCCACCACGCCGGTGCGCCGGCCGGACAGCAGCGAGTGGTAGACCCAGCCCTCGGTGCCGTCGGAGTCGCGGATGCGCCGCCAGTTCTCGAACTCGGCGGTGATCTCGACCGGCAGGCCGGCGCGCTGGTAGAGCCATTTCACGTCGTGGGTCTTGGCCGGGCCGATGCGCACGACGACCTTGTCGGCCTTGAGGCTGACGAAGCGCGGAACCGGCAGGCCGCTGACCGGACCGGCCGGCTGCTGGGCCTGCGCCGTCGCGGCGCCCGCGAACGCCGCGAAAATCATCAGGACCAGGGCACGGACGGCGTGTCTCATAAGCAGCGCAACCAAATATGACGATGGCAGAAGGTGCGGCCCGGGCGCTTTGTCTGGCAACGCCCTTCTGATACAGAGGGACCGACCCCCACCTCATCGAGATGGGCGGCTGCAAGTGTCGCCCAGCCCGGTTAAGGAGGGCTGAACGGCCGGCACCGACGCCGTAGGCCAAGAATTCGTACGAACCGCGCGGGCCAAGTCCTTTCTGCCAATAGGCAAGTCCTTTCTGCCAATAGGCAAGCCATGCCGAAATCCAAAAAGCCGCTGGTCATCGTCACCCGCAAGCTGCCGGACAGCGTCGAAACGCGCATGCGCGAGCTGTTCGACACCCGCCTCAACATCGACGACACGCCGATGAGCCAGGCCCAGCTCGCCGAGGCCATGCGGTCGGCCGACGTGCTGGTGCCGACCGTCACCGACCGGATCGACGGCCCGGTGCTGAAGGAGGCCGGCGACCGGCTCAAGCTGATCGCCAATTTCGGCAACGGCGTCGACAACATCGACGTCGCCGCCGCGGTCAATCGCGGCATCACCGTCACCAACACGCCGGGCGTGCTGACCGAGGACACCGCCGACATGACCATGGCGCTGATCCTTGCGGTGCCGCGGCGGCTCGCCGAGGGCGCCAACGTGCTGACCGGCGACAAGGAATGGGCGGGCTGGTCGCCGACCTGGATGCTCGGCCGCCGCATCTGGGGCAAGCGGCTCGGCATCATCGGCATGGGGCGGATCGGCCAGGCGGTGGCGCGGCGCGCGGCGGCGTTCGGCCTGCAGATCCACTATCACAACCGGCGCCGCGTCGCGCCGGCCATCGAGGACGCATTGCAGGCGACCTATTGGGAGAGCCTCGACCAGATGCTCTCGCGCATGGACATCATCTCGATCAACTGTCCGCACACGCCGGCGACCTATCACCTGCTGTCGGCGCGCCGGCTCAAGCTGCTGCGGCCGCAGGCCTACGTGGTCAACACCGCGCGCGGCGAGGTGATCGACGAGAACGCCCTGATCCGCATGATCGGCGCCAATGAACTTGCCGGCGCCGGCCTCGACGTGTTCGAGCACGAGCCGGCGGTCAATCCCAAGCTCGCGAGGCTGGCGCGCGAGGGCAAGGTGGTGCTGCTGCCGCACATGGGCTCGGCCACGGTCGAGGGCCGCGTCGACATGGGCGACAAGGTCATCGTCAACATCCGGACCTTCATGGACGGGCACAAGCCGCCGGACCGGGTATTGCCGTCGATGCTGTGAGAGCCGGGTTGCGGCTTTTGCGACAAGACGGCCCGCTTTCGCGCGCCAGCCGTGAGAGGTTCAATTGATACCGCGCTCTTAAACAAAGAAGGCCGCTCACCCCACGGTTAAGGACTCATTAATACCGTCTCCATACTGTGGAATTGCGCGGGGACGGAGCGACTGGGTATGCATCCAAGGGCTAGCCGTGAATGCATGATCCCGCTGCGGCCGATCGGCCGCAGCTCAAATCTGGCAGGGCACAGATGTCGAGATTCTCTGTTGCCACACGGCTCATTGGAATTGGCCTGATTGTTGTTCTAATCGCCTCCCTTGGCGGCGCCGTGGGTGGTTACGGCGTCTGGTCGATCGGCAAGCAGTTTCGCGTATACGAAGATACCGCCGGCGATGCATTGCTCGCTTCCGAGCTCAACGCCGACATGGCCAAAGTGCTGTTGAACGCGCGTGAATACCTCGCGACGCGAAACGGCGAGGATCTCCAGGCGACGCGGAAATACATTGCCGAGACCAAGGACGGCATTGTCACGGCTCTGCGGGAATTGCACGCCCCCGACCGCGTTGCGCTGATCAAGAAGATCGCCGAGACGTTCAGCCATTTCACCGCCGGCTTTGAGCGGCTGGTGAGCTTGCTCGCGGAGCGCGACCGCATTGTTGTTGACGTGCTCGACAAGATCGGGCCGCAAATCCGCGAAGGCTTTACCAAGACCATCGCAGCCAGCACGCAGGACAAGGATCATGAGACGGCGGCCAAGGCCGGCATCATCCAGGAAGACCTGTTGACGGCTCGTCTCTACATCGCCAAGTACCTTCTCAGCAACAACAGGGAAGACGCCGACCGGGTCGTCGCCGAGTTCCGCGCCATCGACGAGCATATCGAGGGACTTGCGACGCTGCTCGCGACAGCCAATGAACGCAGCTCGGTCGAAGCCACTTTCACCTCCATTCGACCGCTGCTCGTCCAGTACCGCGAAGCGTTCATGGCGCTGCACAAGGTCATCGAGGAGCGCAATGGCATCCGCACCGCGACGCTCGATCGCGATGGCGAAGCCATCAACAGTTGGGCGTCCGCGATTAAGACCAGCGCGGTTAGGTCCGAGCACGACCTGTCCGAGCAGGCGCTCGCGAAAATCACCCGTGATGAGATCATGATCATTGTGATCGCAGTCCTCGCTTTCGCGTTCGGGGGGGTCGCTTCATATTTCAACGCTCGGAGCCTATCCCGGCCGATCATGCATCTGGTCGCTCAGATGCGCACATTGGCGGCCGGCGACACGAACATTCGGCTTCAGGGCGGCGAGCGGCGTGATGAGATCGGCGAAATGGTCAAGGCGGTTGGGGTATTCCGCGACAACACTATCGAGCGTGCGCGCTTGGAGGAGGGCCAACGCGCCAATCATGAAGCGCGCAACCGCCGTCAACAGCGCGTTGACGAGCTTGTGGGTGGCTTCCGCGGCGCGGTTCAGACGGTTCTGGAGACGGTCGGTGAAAACACGCAGCGCATGGAAAGCACCGCGCGCACGTTGACCGAAATCGCAACCAAGGCCGACCGGCAGGCCGCGGCCGCCGCCGGCGCGTCCGAAGGCATGTCCGCGACGGTTCAAATTGTCGCCGGCGCCGCCGAGGAGCTGGCAGGCTCCATCATGGAAATAGGGACACAGGTACAGCGTGCGACGAGTCTTATCTCTCGAGTGACGGAGATGGCGAAGGCAAGCAATGCGCGCGTCGAGCAATTGGCCGAGGTCGCGCAGCAGATCGGCAATATTGTTGGCCTGATCCAGAATATCGCAGCACAGACCAACTTGCTTGCGCTGAACGCGACCATCGAGGCGGCGCGCGCAGGAGACGCCGGCAGGGGCTTTGCCGTCGTTGCCATGGAGGTCAAGACCCTCGCAGGGCAGACGGCGCGCGCTACAGACCAGATTGCGCAGCAAGTGTCGAGCATCCAGTCGTCAACGACTGAGACGGTGATCATGATCAAAGACATCGCCAACGCGATCACGGAGGTTAATTCGTATGCATTGGTGATTGCCGCCGCGATCGAGGAACAAAATGCGGCGACGGCGGAGATCAACCGCAACGTTCAGCAAGCGGCCAGCGGCACGCGGGAGCTATCTGAGAACGTGACAGCCGTCACCGCCACAATCGGCGAAACCAGCCAATCCGCGGACACGGTGCTGACGTCTTCCAATGAGCTGGCGACCGGCGCCACGCAGCTGCATAAACAGGTCGACCATTTCCTGCGCGAGGTCGCAGCGGCGTAGAGGATTTGCCGTCGATGCTGTGAGGGCCGGCCCGGCGGCTTTTGCGCCAAGACGGCCCGCGTGCCGCCATCGATGTTGCGAGAGCCGGGCCAGCGGCGCCCATCAAGATTCGTACTTGAAGGACAGCGATACGCGCGTGCGAAACGCGGAAACCTTTCCGTTTTCCACTCTCATATCCATTTTCGTGACCTCGGCTACACGCAAGTCACGGAGCGAGGTGGCCGCCGTCTCGACCGCGCGGCGACCGGCGTCCTCCCATGAGGTCTTGCTGACGCCGACCACGTCGACAATTTTATAAATACCTTCCCGGGCCTTTTTCGCCATTCGATCCTCCCGACATTAATGAGCGCGTCAAATTGGGCGCCCCGATATCTTACCGACGTCGGGGTTTGACCCCAATACCGTATACGACGAATTTTCCGGTCGGCGCCGCAATGAGGCGCGCCCATTCCGGATCGCTTGCGGATGTCGGGGGCTCAGCCATCTGGATTTTGCGCCGCCGGGAGGGTGCAACTCGGCTATCGGGTGCCGGAGCGGAATGCTACGCTCTCATCGATCCTCGGCTTCAGCGCCTGTCGATTTCGACAACAGGAGGACGTTCATGCGCGGCATGCTCATCGCGGCCATCACTTTGCTCGCAACGGCATTGGCCGGCACGGCGCCGGTCCACGCTCAGACCTCCAACGTTCGTTTTGTGCTCGACTTCCTGTTGCAGGGCCAGCAATCGGCTTTCGTACTGGGGCGCGAGCGCGACTTCTACAAGGCGCAGGGCATCAATTTTACGTCCTTCGATCCCGGGCGCGGCGGCGCGGATTCGATCACCAAGGTCGCCACCGGCACCTACGACATCGGCTTCGGCGACCTGAGCTCCATGATCGAGTTCAACGCCAAGAATCCCGGCAGCGAGCTGATCGCCGTGCTCCTGATCTACGAGCAAGCGCCGCTCAGCCTGATATCGCTCAAGAAGTCCGGCATCGTGAAACCGGCGGACCTGATGGGACGCCGCGGCGGCGCACCGACGGTCGATGCCACCTATCGCCTGTTCGACGTTTTCGCCCGCGTCAATGGAATTGATCCGGCGCGCGTGCGGTGGACCGCCGTGCAGCCGCAGGTGCGCGAGCCCATGCTGGTCCGCGGCGACATCGACTTCACCGCCGCCTGGGTGATGACGGCGGTGCCCGGGCTCGCGGGGCTCGGGGTAAAGCGGGACGAGTTGAACGTCATGATGCTGCTCGACCACGGGCTCGATCTCTACGCCAACGTGGTGTTCACCAGCCGGGCGTTCGCCGATCGCAACCCGGCCGCGATGCGCGGTTTCGTCAAGGCGACGATCCAGGCCTGGCAGGCCGCGGCCGCCAATCCGGATGCCGCGATCGCGGCGCTGAAGCGGGCCGAGCCGCTGTCGGACCCGGCCACCGAGATGATCCGGCTCAAGGCGGCTCTCGAGTTCGTCATCACACCCAGCGTCCGAAAATCAGGCTTCGGCGACGTGGATCCGGCACGCCTGCGCAAACACATCGATATCGTCACCGACGGATTCCAGCTTCCGCGCAAGGTGCCGTCGGAACTGGTGTTCGATTCAAAGTACCTGCCGCCGATCGCCGAACGGAAAATCGCGAACTGACGGGTAGCAGTCGAATGTGGAGGAAGCCGATGCGTGCTTGCAAAGCTTCGTTCATTGCGGCCGCCGCGCTGGCCATCCCAGCCGCGCCGGCCGCCGCCGCTCCAGCACCAGCCGTCGCGCGGCTGGCGCCGGCCGACATCCAGAAATATTTCTTCAACGGCGAGACCTTCACCGCGGCCACGCCGTCGAACATCAAGTTCACCATGGTGTTCAAAGCCGACGGCAAGGTCACGCGCGAGCCGGTCGGCAAATCCGGCGTGCGGGGCGACGGCACCTGGAAGCTCGACAAGGACGGCTTCTGCACCACCTGGAAACACGCCAAGCCGAATTGCTTCGTGGTGCTGAGCAGCGGCGACAACACGTGGTCGGTGATGAAGGGCTCCGCCGTGGTCGCGGTGTGGAGCAAGTGATCTCTTTACCTCTCCCCGCTTGCGGGGAGAGGTCGGATCGCGAAGCGATCCGGGTGAGGGGGACCCTCAGCGGTCCGAATGCGTTGAGAATCCCCCTCACCCCGACCCTCTCCCCGCAAGCGGGGAGAGGGAGCGCAGGCGGCTCCGCCCGCTTCATGCGTGCCCCGACAAATCCTTGATCGTCGGCGCTTCCCCGCTCAGCGGATTGCCCGGATCCCAGGAGTAACCCACCGTCTCGAAGCGCATCGCCCGCGCGTCGACCATCAGCAGGCGGCCGACCAGGTTCTCGCCGAAGCCGACGATCTCGCGGATCACCTCGAGCGCCATCATCGAGCCGAGAATGCCCGGCAGCGCGCCGAGAATGCCGGCCTCGGAACAGGCCGGCACGGTGCCCGGCGGCGGCGGCTCGGGGAACAGGCAGCGATAGGTCGGGTTCGGCGTGCCGTCTTTCGCGCGCTCGTGCGGCCGGAGCGTGGTCAGCGTGCCGTCGAAGGTGCCGACCGCGCCCGTCACCAGCGGCTTGCGCGCGAGATAGCAGGCGTCGGACACCAGATAGCGCGTGGCGAAATTGTCCGAGCCGTCGGCGACGATGTCGTAGCCGCCGATGATCGACATTGCGTTCGCAGCGGTCAGCCGTTGCGCATGCGTCGTCACCGCGACATGCGGATTGATCCGGCGGATCGCGCTCGCCGCGCTTTCGACCTTCGGCGCGCCGACGTCCGGCGTGCCGTGGATCACTTGGCGTTGCAGGTTCGACAGCGCCACGGTGTCGTCATCGACCACGCCGAGCGTCCCGACGCCGGCCGCCGCGAGGTAGAGCAGCACCGGCGCGCCGAGCCCGCCGGCGCCGATCGCCAGTACGCGCGCGCGCTGCAGCGCCAATTGGCCGGGGCCGCCGACCTCGCGCAGCACGATGTGGCGGGCGTAGCGCTCGATCTCGTCGGGCGTGAGCATGCGCCATCATTGGCGCATCCGGCCCGTTTCGGCTAGGGTCAGGCCCGGGGCCGGCAGAGTGCGTTGGGGTGGGTATGCGCGTTTTCGCCGTGATTTTGGCTGCACTCTTGGGGGCCGGTCCGGCGCTGGCCCAAGACGGCAATATGCCCGGCAATATGCCCGGCAATATGGCCGGCAACTCGGCCGCGCCGACGCCCCCGGCCGCCATTGCCAAGCCCAAACCAAAACCGAAGCCCGCGCGGGCGCCCGCTGCGGCCGAAGCCGCCGCGACAGCAACGCCCGCCGGCACCACCGGCACCATGCCGACCGGCACGCCGGCCGCCGTCGCGACCGCCCTGCGCGAGTCCTACACGGCACTCCCGGCCGCCGAGCGCATCGCGATCCAGTCCGATCTGGTCTGGACCGGCGACTACAACGGTCTCATCACCGGCGAGTTCAGCGACCGGCTGGTGAGCGCGGTCAAGGCATTCCAGAAGCGGATGAAGGGCAAGGAAACCGGCGTGCTCAATCCGCAGGAGCGCGCGGCGCTGACGGCGGCGGCGAAGCCGCTGCAGGACGAGGTCGGCTGGCGGCTGCTCAGCGACCAAGCCACCGGCGTGCGGCTCGGCCTGCCCGGCAGGCTGGCGACGCAAACCAGCGCCGGGAAATCCGGCACGCGCTGGATGTCGGCGCAGGGGCAGTTGCAGATTGAGACCTTCCGCAGCCCGGTCGGCACCACGCTCGCCGCCGAGTACGAGCAGCAGCGCAAGGACCCGGTGGAGCGCCGGGTTTCCTACAACGTGCTGCGTCCGGATTTCTTCGTCGTGTCAGGCACGCAGGGGCTGAAAAAATTCTACGTGCGCGCCTCCGCCAAGGACGGCGAGGTGCGCGGCATCGCCATCCTCTACGACCAGGCCATGGAGGGCACCATGGACCCGATGGTGGTGGCGATGTCGAGCGCGTTCATACCGTTCGCGAGCGACGTGACGCCGGATGGCCCGCCGCCGCGGCGCAGGGTCGAGTACGGCACCGGCGTGGTGGTGAGCGCGGCCGGCCACATCGTCACCGACCGCCAGGTGGTCGAGGCCTGCTCCGTGATCGTCATTCCCGGTCTCGGCCACGCCGAACGATTGGCGCAGGACAAGGCCGGCGAGCTTGCGCTGCTGCGCGTCTACGGTGCGCGCAATCTCGTTCCCATGGGGTTGCTCGGCCCGGCTCAGCGCACCGCCGAGGTCGCGCTGGTCGGCATCGCCGATCCGCAGACCCAGGGCGGCAACGCGGCGACCACGGCCGTCTCCACCCGGCTCGGCGCAGCGGCGAACCCGCTGGCGCTGGAAACCGCGCCGGCGCCCGGCTTCTCCGGCGGCGGCGCGATCGACCGGCAAGGCCACTTCCTCGGCGTGATCCTGCACAAGCCTTCGGTGCTCGCCGGTCCCGCGGCGGCGGCGCAGGCGATGGTGGTGCCGGCCGAGACGGTGCGGAATTTCCTCGAGGCGAACTACGTGGCGCCGGCGTCCGGCCGCCCCGGCGTCGAGAATGCGAAGGCTTCGATGGTGCGGGTGATCTGCGTGCGGAAATAGCGGGCGCTGTCCGCTCCGTTGGCATCGCTGCACGCGAAACAAGCTCGACGGCCCGCCGCACCTGTGCAAGCATTCTCAGCATCAAGTGACGTCTATCCTGCCGGCCACGCACAGAACCAGCGGGTCATCATGAAACTTCCGCGTCGACGATTTTTGCATCTGGCGGCCGGGGCCGTCGCTCTGCCGGCCGTTTCGCGCGGCGCTTGGGCGCAGAGTTTTCCGAACCGGCAGGTGCGCATCGTCGTCGGTACGGCAGCCGGCGGCGCCAACGACGTGCTCGCGCGCCTGATCGGCCAATGGCTGTCGGAGCGTCTTGGCCAGCCGTTCGTGATCGAGAACCGGCTGGGCGCAGCCAGCAATCTCGCCACCGAAATCGTCGTGCGAGCGCCGCCGGACGGCTATACGCTGCTCATGGTCTCTCCGAGCAGCGCGATCAACGCGACGCTCTACAGCAAGCTCAATTTCGTTTTCCTCCGCGACATCGCGCCGGTTGGCGGCATCATCCGCGTGCCCGGCGCCATCGAGGTGCATCCGTCGTTCCCCGCCACGAACGTTTCCGAGTTCATCGCCTATGCCAAGGCCAATCCGGGCAAGCTCAACTTCGGCTCGGGCGGCGTCGGGACCTCGACGCATATGGCCGGCGAGCTGTTCAAGATGATGGCCGGTATCGAAATGACCCACGTGCCCTATCGAGGCGCGGCACCGGCGATGACCGATCTGATCAGCGGTCAGTTGCAGGTGATGTTCGCCACCTTGGTCACGTCGATTGGCTACATCAGGGCCGGCACGCTGCGCGCGCTGGCGGTGACGACCACGACGCGCTCCGAGACGATGCCGGATATTCCAACCGTCGCCGAATCCCTGCCGGGCTACGAGTCGAGCGACTGGTTCGGTGTCGGCACGTCGAAGGACACGCCGCCCGAGATCGTCGACCGGCTCAACAAGGAGATCAACGCCGGCCTTGCCGACCCCAAGCTGAAGGCGCGGCTGACCGACCTCGGCGGCCTGGTGATTCCGGCTTCGCCCGCCGCCTTCGGCAAGCTGGTCGCCGAAGAAACCGAGAAGTGGGGCAAGGTGGTCAAGTTCGCCGGCATCAAGGCGGACTAAACCGAGTCTCGTGTCCCGGGCGCAGCGCAGCACGCAGCGAAGCGGAGTGATGCGCTGCAGACCCGGGACCGTTACGAATGAGGATCGTGGGACCGTCCTCTGATGAGCCAGTATTACGTCTACATCCTCACCAATCGTCGGTACGGCGTCCTATACGTCGGCGTAACCAACAATCTGGCGCGTCGAATATCGGAACATCAGCAAAAACTCGTGGCAGGATTTACGAAAACCCACGGCTTGATGCAGCTTGTTTATTTCGATGAGCATTCGTCGATTCTGCAGGCCCGCGCCCGGGAGCACAGTTTGAAGCGGTGGCGGCGGTCCTGGAAACTCGATCTCGTCGATCAGCTCAATCCGGAATGGCGTGACCTTGCCAAGGAACTAGCACTCTAAGGCCGGCGTGTGGAACGGTCCCGGGTCTGCAGCGCATCACTTCGTGCTGCGCTGCGCCCGGGACACGAGCTGCACTATTTATTCTTGAACTTCGCCGGCCGTTTCTCGACGAACGCGGCCATGCCTTCCTTCTGATCCTCGGTCGCAAACAGCGCGTGGAACACCCGCCGCTCGAAGCGCACGCCCTCGGCGAGCGAGGTCTCGAACGCGCGGTTGACCGCCTCCTTGCCCGCCAGCACCGACGGCAGCCCCATCGACGCGATGGTTTCGGCTGTCTTCATGGTCTCGTCCATCAGGCTCGCCAGCGGCACGACGCGCGCCACCAGGCCCGAGCGCTCGGCCTCCGCCGCATCCATCATCCGGCCGGTGAGGATCATATCCATCGCCTTGGCCTTGCCGACCGCGCGCGTCAGCCGCTGCGTGCCGCCGATGCCGGGGATGACGCCGAGCTTGATCTCCGGCTGGCCGAACTTGGCGTTGTCGGCGGCGATGATGAGGTCGCACTGCATGGCCAGCTCGCAGCCGCCGCCGAGCGCGAAGCCCGCGACCGCGGCGATCACCGGCTTGCGGGCGCGCGCGATCATGTCCTGATCGGCGGCGAAGTCGTCAAGATACGCGTCGATAAACGATTTGTTAGCCATCTCCTTGATGTCGGCGCCGGCAGCGAACGCCTTGTCCGAGCCGGTGACGACGATGCAGCCGATGCCGGCATCGGCCTCAAAACCGGCGATCGCGGCCGAAAGCTCGCCGATCAGCGCGGTGTTCAGCGCGTTCAGCGCCTGCGGGCGGTTGAGGCGGATGATCCCGACCCGGCCCTTGGTTTCGACCAGAATAGTCTGATGGCTCATGGCGTTTCCCGCGTTTCTCGGTCCGGTCGAGACTACCAGTTTCAGATCGGATGGAACCGAACAATTTGTCGTGCGTTGTAACCCATCGATCTTAGGGAGTTTGAACATGCGCAAGACAATGCTGGCTATCGTCGGCGTGGCGCTGCTGGCCACGACGTCCGTTGCAAATGCTCAGCGGGAACGCACCGTGACCGGCGCCGCGATCGGCGCGGGCACCGGTGCGGTGGTTGCCGGCCCGGTTGGTGCCGTGGTCGGTGGTGTCGCTGGCGCCGTGATCGGCGGCCCGCGGATTTCCCGCAGCACCCGCACCTGCTGGATCAACCGCAATGGCAATCGTGTCTGCCGCTATCGGTAGTTTGTGGTTGCGTTTGCGTTGCGTAAAAAGCCCGGCCTGTCGCCGGGCTTTTTCATTTCTGGCAGACCGCGCAGAAGAACGTCGAGCGCCCGCTCTGCACGATGCGCTTGATCGTGCCCTTGCAGCCGCGCGTCGGGCACGGCTTGCCCTCGCGGTCGTAGACGCGAAAGTGGTGCTGAAAGTAACCCAATTCGCCCGAGGTCTGGCGATGATCGCGCAGCGACGAGCCACCGGCCTCGATCGCCGAGTTGAGCACCGCGCGGATCGCATCGACCAGTGTTTCGGTGCGCGGCTGCGGCGTGCCCGATCGTGTCGCCAGCGTCGAGGCCATTCGCTTCGGCGACAGCAGCGAGCGGTTGAGCGCCTCGCAAACGTAGATGTTGCCTAGGCCCGCGACGACGCGCTGGTCGAGCAGCGCCGCCTTCAGATTCGTCCGCTTGCCGTGGCACGCCTGCGCCAGCATCGCGGCGTCGAACGCGTTGCCGAGCGGCTCCGGTCCGAGCGCCCGCAGCAGCGGCTCCGCATCGAGCATCTCGCGCGGAAAAAGCTTCATGCAGCCGAACCGGCGCGGATCGTTGAACGCCACCGTCGCGCCCGACGACATGCGGAACACCACGTGGTCGTGCGCGCCGAAGTCCGAGCGCGCGTAGTGGAACGCGCCGGGCGTGCTTGCTTGGCCGTCCTGCGCCACGCGGAACGAGCCCGACATGCCGAGATGCATCAGCAGCACATCGCCCGACGACAGGTCCACCAGCAGATACTTGGCGCGGCGGCCGACGCCGGTCACCGTGGTGCCCTCGACCCGCTGAGCAAAGTCCTTCGGCAGCGGCCAGCGCAGATCGCCGCGATGCGCCACCACCTTGTCGAAACGCGCGCCCTCCATCACCGGCGCAAGCCCGCGGCGGACGGTTTCGACTTCGGGCAGTTCCGGCATTGCGTAGCACCTCATCCTGAGGAGCCGCCGAAGGCGGCGTCTCGAAGGATGGGGTGCGGGCCGTCGCCCCCATGGTTCGAGACGGCGCTTCGCGCCTCCTCACCATGAGGGCGACGGGTTACGCCAGTGACACATAGCGCCCCTCCCTCCTTCGCGCTATGGTCCTGTCCGAAAAGGACGATTTCCAATGGCGCGGGGCGCTTCAGACGCCGATTTCGGCTTCCGCCGGGTGCCGCTTGCCGACAAGCAGGCGCTGGTCGACGACGTGTTCCACTCGGTGGCACGGCGCTACGACCTGATGAACGACCTGATGTCGGGCGGCCTGCACCGCGCCTGGAAGGACGCGCTGGTGACGGCGGTCAATCCGCCACCGAAAAAGAGCGACCGGGGCTTCGCGCTGCTCGACATCGCCGGCGGCACCGGCGACGTGGCGCTGCGGGTCGCGGAGGCCGGCGGCGCGGGCACCAAGGTCACCGTCGCCGACATCAATGCCGAGATGCTCGCGGTCGGCCGCGAGCGCGCGGAAAAAACCGCCCGCGACATCACCTTCGTCGAGGGCAACGCCGAGAAGCTGCCGTTCCCGGATCGCAGCTTCGACGTCGCCACCATCGCCTTCGGCATCCGCAACGTGCCGCGCATCGACGCGGCGCTGGCCGAGGCGCATCGCGTGCTCAAGATCGGCGGGCGGTTCCTGTGCCTGGAGTTCTCCTCGGTCGACGTGCCCGGCCTCGACCGGCTCTACGACCTTTATTCGTTCAACGTCATTCCGGCGGTCGGCCGCATGGTGACTGGCGATGCCGACGCCTATCGCTATCTGGTCGAGTCGATCCGCCGCTTCCCCAAGCCGCCGGTGTTCGCCGACATGATGCGCGCCGCAGGCTTCCGCCGCGCCTCGTTCCAGAAGCTGACCGGCGGCATCGTCGCGCTGCATTCGGGCTGGCGGTTGTGATGGATCGCTCGACGCCGATGTGGGCGTCCCCTCCCCCCGCGCGAAGCGTGGCGGGGAGGGAGCCGACTGCCTTCGCTGCCACCATCTCGACTCGCATTGCGCGCGTCGCGGACATCGTGCCGTGATCTCCGCCATCTCCCACCTCACCCGCCTCGCCCGCGCCGGCTTCGTGCTGGCGCGCGAGGGCGTGTTCGCGCTGGTCGATCCGGCGCCGCTGCCGCCGCCGGCGCGCCTGGCGCTGAAGCTGGCGCGGCTGATCGAACGGCCGACCGAGCTCGGCGCCCGGCACCGCCTCGCCGCCGCGCTCACTAAGCTCGGGCCGACCTACGTGAAGCTCGGCCAGTTCCTGGCGACGCGGCAGGACGTGGTCGGCGCGGCGCTCGCGCGCGATCTCGAATCGCTGCAGGACAAGATGGCGCCGTTTCCGCAACGCGACGCGGAGGCGATCGTCACCGTCGCGCTCGACCGGCCGCTGTCGCGGGCGTTCGCCTCGTTCGGGCCGTCGGTCGCCGCCGCCTCGATCGCG